>CALBGD010000439.1 GCA_937893735.1 uncultured Clostridia bacterium
AGGGTATTATTCGAACAATGCCTGAACATAATCCTCGGGCACAAACGGCTGGAGGTCGTCTATCTTTTCGCCGACTCCCACCAGCTTTACGGGTATGCCGAGTTCGTTCTTTATAGGTATTATTATACCACCTTTTGCGGTTCCGTCAAGCTTTGTCAGGACAATTCCCGTAATTTCAGCACTTTCACTGAAAAGTTTTGCCTGATTGACTGCATTCTGTCCAGTAGTCGCGTCAAGAACCAATAAAGTTTCAACGCACGCGTCCGGGACCTCCCGGGAAATGACGCGGGCTATCTTTTTCAGCTCCTCCATGAGGTTCTTCTTGTTGTGGAGTCTCCCGGCGGTGTCGCAGAGGACTACGTCGGCGCCGCGCGCCTTCGCGGCGGTCAGCGCGTCGAAAATCACTGCGGCCGGGTCGCTGCCCTCGCTGTGCTTTACTATCTCCACGCCCGCGCGGTCAGTCCACACGTTGAGCTGGTCGATAGCCGCCGCGCGGAACGTATCCGCCGCCGCAACTATGACCTTCTTGCCCTGAGCCTTTAAATTCGCCGCCAGCTTTCCTATGGTGGTGGTCTTTCCTGCGCCGTTTACGCCGATGACCATGATAACGGAGGGCTTGGTGTCGAGCCTGAGCTCGTTTCCTCCGGTGAGCATTTCGGAGATGATATCCCGCAGGAGCTTCTTCACGTCCGCCGGGTCGGTGGCTCCGGTGCGCTTTACCGCCGCGCGGAGCTGGTCGCATATCTCCATGGAGGTCTCCGCGCCGATATCGGAGAGTATCAGCGTTTCCTCCAGCTCGTCAAAGAAATCCTCGTCTATCTTCGTGAAGCTGTTCATCAGCAGCTCCAGCTTGCTCATGAATCCGTCCTTGGTCTTTTTCAGTCCGTTTTTCAGCTTCTCGAAGAACCCGATTTTCTTCGGGGCTTCCTCTTCGGAGTCCTCGGATTCTTCCTCTAAAATTTCCTCAGTTTCTTCCTCTTTGGAAAGCTCCTCCGGAACCTCCGCTTCCTCAGCCTGCGGGAGTTCCTCTGGAAGCTCTGTTTCCTCCGAGATCTCCTCAGTTACTTCTTCGGCTTCTGGAGCCGCTTCGGGCTCGTCTGCTTCGTACTGCTCGCCGGTTTCGCTGACCGAGCCGGTCCCGCTGACCGCGTTGGTCTCGGAAGCCTGCTCCGGAGCGTCCTCCCCGGTTTTTGGAATATCACCGTCAGGCGCTTCAGCCTGCTCTGCGGAGAGTTCTTCATTGAGGAGGTTTTCATCTTCGTCCTCCTGCTTTTTCTTTTTCCTGAATTTATCGAAAAAACCCATAGATCCTCCGTTCGTTATTTCAGTTCAACGTCAAGTTCGTCCGCAAGGTCGCGGCGCAGGAGCCTTGACACGCCCTTTTCCTGCATGAATACGCCGTACAGCACCTTGCAGCCCTCGATAGTCCCGCGCCTGTGCGTGATCACCATGAGCTGTGTCTGGCTGCTGAACTGGTTCAGATAAGTGATGTACTTGTCAACGTTCACATCGTCGAGCGCCGCGTCCACCTCGTCCAGCATACAGAACGGCGTGGGACGGTGCTTGAGTATCGCAAAGTAGATTGTGATGGCTACCATGGTCTGTTCGCCGCCGGAAAGCGAGATAAGGTTCTTTATGACCTTTCCGGGCGGAGCCGCCAGTATCTCGATGCCGGAATTCAGCACGTCCTCCGGGTCGGTGAGCTTCAGTTCGCCGTGGGCTCCGTCGCCGAATATGCTGACGAATATCTCCTTGAAGCTCTTGTTGATCTCCTCAAAGCTGTTCAGGAACCTAGTCTTGATGTCCTCGGTGAGGTCTGCGATGAGCTTTTCAAGCTCCCGCTTGCTCTTCTCAATGTCCTCGAGCTGAGCGGTCTGGAACTTGTAGCGCTCCGCCACCTCGCGGTACTCATCGATGGAATCCATGTTTACGCTGCCGAGCCGTGAAATGTTCTTGCGGAGCTCCTCCAGCTCGTTTTCAGCCGCCATCAGGTTTTCAAGCGGCTTCGCCTGCTCCACCGCCATCGAGACCGTGAGGTCGTAGCTGTCGTGCAGCATATTCACTATACGCTCCTGCTCCCGGACTTCGCCGGTGCGGCGCTCCTCCAGCCTTGCGACTTCCCGGGCGAAATGCTCCTTGTTGCGGTTTGCCTCGGAGATATCCCGGTGCATCTGACCTATCGAAAGCTCGAGCTGCTCTATCTCCGACATGGAGCGCGTTATGTCCTTGTCCTTGTCGGTGAGCTCGCCGCTGTGCTGCTCTATCTCTTTCTTCACGCGCTCAATGTCCACGCGGATACGGTCGTCGTCCGCTTCAAGTGCGGCGATGTTCTCCTTGTAGCTGTCGCTGCTCTGGAACAGCATTCTGCGGTTTTCTTCGCGGCTGCGTATCTCCACGCGGAACGCGTCGATGTCCTTTTCAGCCGCGACCTTATCGAGCCCCAGCTGTGAAAGGCTGTCCGAAAGCTCCTTTATATGGGTGGCGGCGCTGTCGCGCTCGTCCCCGGACTGCTTCTGCTGCTCCTCTATTTCCACGATATCCTTGTCGCAGGCCTCGATGACCGCCCTGCTCTCGGATATCTGCGCGTTATACTGCTTTATCTGCGCGTCGAACCGCTCCAGCGCCAGCCGGGAGGTCTCCCCCTGCTGCGAGAGCTGCTCGATAAGCATTGTGAACTTCGAAAGCTCCGCGCGGCTGTTTATTTCCGCCGTGTCGAGGGATTTCAGTTCGTCCTCGGCGCCCTCGGTCTCCATCGCGAATTTCGCCGCCTCCGCCTGATACTGCTGATATGCCTCATTCTTCTCCGCGAGGGTCTTTCTGAGGGCTATAACCTCGTTGTAAAGGGAATCCTTCTCCTGCTTTCTGGAGATGATACCCGCGCCGTTTCCGCGGCTTCCTCCGGTGAATGAACCGCCGGCGTTTACCACCTGACCGTCAAGGGTCACTATGCGGAACTTCGCGCCGTACTTCTTGCTGAGGAACGCCGCCGTGTCGATATCGTCCACTATCGCGGTGAGTCCCAGCAGGTAGCGTATGATGTTGAGGTACTCCCCGTCGCATTCCACAAGGTCGCTTGCGATACCCTCGAATCCCTGCTCCGACTGGAGCCGCGGCTCGTTGAGGTAGCGCCCTTTCATCGCGGTTATCGGGAGCATTGTGGCGCGTCCCGCGTTGGTCTCTTTCAGGAAGCGGATACAGCGCTTCGCCGTTTCCTCG
>CALBGD010000440.1 GCA_937893735.1 uncultured Clostridia bacterium
TGCCCGCGCATATACTGTTCTACACGAACCGCCGCGCGCTGGTGCTCCGTTATGACGCGATAAAAACAGTCGTCCAGAAAAAGAACGGCGACCTGCTTCTGGTGACCTCCTCCGGGGATATCACCATGCCGGTCAAGGCGGGCGAAAACGCCGGGATAATATTCGCAGTTCTGCGCAGCCGCAATCCTGAGATAAAGGCGGGCGGCAAAGAAACCGAAAGGACATAAACTCACAATGATGTGGATATGCTATATCATCATGCTTGCCGTGCCCTATCTTCTCGGCGGCATAAACACCTCGATAATCGTAACGAAGCTTCGCACCGGAAAGGATATCCGGACGATGGGCAGCGGCAACGCAGGTCTCACGAACACCCTGCGCACGCAGGGAAAGGCTGTCGCCGGGATAGTTCTCCTGGGCGACGTAGCTAAATCCGTGCTGGCAATATGGGCGGTAAGGCTCGCGTTCCTGTTCATCGGCGGCGTGGACACCACCGTGCTTGAAAACGGCATGAACTGGGTCGGCTATATGGCTGGATTCATGGCTGTGGTAGGTCATGTGTTCCCGCTGTATTACGGCTTCCGCGGCGGCAAGGGAGTGCTCTCAGCCATCTCCGCGATATTCACCCTCGACTGGCGCACCGGCTGCGTGCTGCTTGCGGTTTTCATTGTCATCGTCGCAATAACACGCTATGTTTCTCTCGGAAGCTGCATCGCCTCTTTCCTCTACGGCTTCGGGGTACTCGTTTTCGTTTACTTCATGGATAAGGACCCGGCGGGGCTTGCTTGTATGTTCATAGCGTTCTTCACAGCGGCTCTGGTCATCTATATGCACCGCGGGAATATCCACAGGCTTGTCACACATACGGAAAAGAAGCTCGGAGAAAAGGCTAAGTAATGAAAGCTCTGTTCAGCACCGAAAGGCTCACGGTAAGAAAATTCCGTCCGGAGGACTCCGGCGACCTCGCCGAGATACTCACCGACAAGGCTGTGACATACTTCGAGCCATATGAAACATTCACCAGCGAAGCCTGCATTCAGGAAGCGAAAAACTTCTCCGAAAGCGAGGAATTCTACGCGGTGGCGCTGGGCGAAAAAGTCATAGGCAAGATATATTTCTCGAAAAGAGCGCACGGAAGCTACGAAATAGGCTACACGTTCAACGCCGCCTATCAGGGTTTCGGCTACGCCTCTGAGAGCATCAGCGGCATGATGAGATACGCGTTTGAAAGGCTGGGGGCCCGCCGCATAATCGCGGAGGTAAACGCCCGCAACACCCATTCGCTGAAGCTTGTGGAGCGCCTTGGAATGCGTAAGGAAGCGCACTTCCGGGAATATATGCCGCGAAAAGAGGACGACGGTATATACGACGACCTGTGCGTTTTCGCCGTGCTGAAAAACGAAATATAAGGCAATAAATCTGGAGGTCTATCGCAATGGCAAAGATAACGATACTGGGCTGCGGCTACGGAACAGCCCTCGGAGTGCTGTTCAGCACCTACGGTCACGAGGTAGTGACCTGGACAAAATTCGAGCAGGAAGCGGAGCTCCTCCGCACTGAGCGCGAGCACAAACGGCTGCTTCCCGGGGTGAAGCTCCCGGAGAATCTGGGAGTCACCACAGATCCGAAATGCGTAAGCGGCGCAGATTTCGTCCTTGTTGCGATACCATCTCCGTTCTTCCGCGAGGCCGTGCATACCGTAAAGCCCTACATCGGGAAAAACACCGTTGTGATAAACGTCAGCAAGGGACTTGAGGCCGCGACAGGCTATCGGCTATCCCAGATAATCAGCGAGGAGCTCCCGGAGAATCCGGTTGGAGTCATCACCGGCCCCTGTCACGCAGAGGAGATAGCGCGGCTTGTCCCCACCACCGAGGTATGCGCCAGCGACAATGACGGCGTTGCGGAGTACGTTCAGCGCACCCTCTCAAACGAGGTGTACCGCATTTACGTCAACGATGATGTTGCCGGCTGCGAGCTGGGCGGAGTTCTCAAAAACCCGATAGCCCTCGGCTGCGGGATTGCCCGGGGCATGGGGCTTGGCGACAACACTGTCGCAGCGCTCATGACCCGCGGAATGACCGAGATAACCCGCCTTGGCGTAGGTCTCGGCGCTAACTGGAAAACCTTCACCGGCATGGCGGGGATAGGCGACCTGATAGTTACCTGCACCTCCCTGCACTCCCGCAATTTCCGCGCGGGGAACCTCATCGGCAAGGGCGTACCCGCCGCCGAGGCAGTAAAGCAGATAGGAACCGTAGAGGGCTACACCAGCAGCATAATCGCCTACAAACTGGCTCAGGAGCACGGCATAGACACCCCGATAATCGAGCAGATAGTCAAGGTATGCTACGAAAACGGCGACCCCAGACAGAGCATTTCCGCGCTGATGACAAGAAAGAGCAAGCACGAGCGCGAAGTGTTCTGGATGGACTGAGAAAGAGGAACCGATGAATCATAAGATCCCGGCTACCATAAAGGAGCAGGTGCAGAAGCTCCGCGACCGCGGCTGTATAATCAGGGACGAAAAGCTCGCAGAGGAAACGCTGACCTACATCAACTACTTACGCCTGTCGGACTATTTCGCTCCGTTCACCGTCCGCAAGGGACTGTACGAGGAAGGCACCACGTTCGAAAATATCCTGCGCGTATACGAGTCTGACCGCAAGCTGCGCAGCATTCTCCTCGCCTCCCTTGAGGAGACTGAGATAGCCATGCGCGCGGCGGTATCCAACTACCACGCCCTGAAATACGGCGCGCTGGGGTACCTGAATCCCTCTACGTTCGACTTCCGGCACAATCACCAGCAGTTCATGAACAAAGTGAAGCACCTCATCGAGGTCAACGACGACCGTGAATTCGTGCGGCACTACAACTCGAAATACTGCGGCGCATTCCCGCTGTGGGTGGTTATGGAGCTGTTCAGCTTCGGCACGCTGGCATTCTTCTACAAGGATATGCAGAGCGCCGACAAAAAGGAGCTGGCGGAGCGCTATTACGGCTGTTCCAGCACGGAACTCGACAACTGGCTGTTCTGCCTGAACGAGCTTCGCAACTACTGCGCGCACTACAACCGCCTTTACGGGAATACCTTCCCGGTGGAGCCGAAAACTCCCCGCAGATGGGAGGGCGAACCGCTCAATGCAGACGTTTTCGGCTACATAATCGTGATGAAACAGCTTGCTCACAACCACGCTGCATGGAACGAGCGCGTCGTAAAGCCCATATCAAGGCTTATAAGAAAGAACTCCGACGTTCTTCGCCTTAAAGACCTCGGATTCCCGGAAAACGGCTGGGAAGAAGCTATAACGTATATTGAATAAAAACACCTGATGTGCCGCTTTGCGGCACATTAATAATAGGGGGGTGATTTCCGTGTCCGACAAATTCCGTCTGATGTTCGACAGCAAGGCAAAATCCCGGGAGGAGATACAGGAAGAGCTCAAACGCATTATGGAAATGCGCGACCAGCCCGCCCCGGAGGAGCCCGTTTCACAGCCGGAACGGCCCGCCGACATCACTCAGGTGGTGCGGGAATCCGTGCAGGACAAGATACGGAACATCGTCCGGGAGGCGGTCCAGACCGCGCAGGAGGACCGCGAAAAATCCTACGGCGAGAAGATCCCCCCGCGCGAACCGCGCCCCAGCGTTGATTATCTTGGGAGCGCTCCACAAATGCTGGAGCCGGACGAGCTTGCCTACGCCCCCTCCATGTACGAGGAAGAGGACGAAAGCTCAGCTATCCGCATGAAAATAGAGGAAATGCGGCGGCTTGGTCAGGTGTTCTACAACGGATATATGCTCCGGCAGTGCGCCGAGGAAACGCTTGTGAAGCAGGGGCTTTTCATGGCAGATGTCACCGATGATTTCTCCCGGAACTGCTTCTGCGGCATAGAGCGCCCCATTTACGGCGCGCTCTCCACTGACCAGCTCCGGACCTACTTCACATGGCGCACACACGCCCGCGGGGGAATCTACAACATTGTTGACAAGCCCTACGTCATGCTGTACTGCTATGAGCTGCTGAACAAAATCGGCGTGCTCTCCGCGTACGATGCCTACAACCGGCTTTCCGGCGTGTGGGAGGGGTGCCGCGGCTTCTGTCCGGCGCTGGATTCCGTTATGCCGCGCTGGCTCAAGGATTTCCGCGCGTTCAACGAGATAAGCGCCGGGGATTTCTCCCCCGCCGAGGAGCTCGACCGCTCCAGCGACCCGGCAGATTCCGCGATACTGGAGCACAGATATTCCGGTCTGCTGGACGCAATGCTGGAGCGCTCCGGCTATAATCTCCGGGGGAGCATCTTCTTCAAGGGAAACGAAAAGCTGATAGAAAGCGCACTGGAGCCGGTTCTCTCCGCGCTGGACAGGTATTTCACCGAGTTCGGGGTTTCCATGTTCGAGCTGCTGTGCGGCAGGCTCCAGAAAAATTTCAACTGGCAGCCGTTCAGCGGTGCGCTTGTTGACCGCGACCGCATGGACGGATTCCACACACTGGTGATAAGCCCCACGGAGCGCTACTCCGTGAAGCGCCGCGAGCCCTGCCTTGAAACCTTTGAACGCGCCCCCTACCGGAATTTCATCGGCTGGATATTAAAGAGCATAGAATCCGTGCTCCGCAAGAGGACGGGATTCCGCTACCCGATACAGCCTAACATCTCGGCGGTGCTTGGCGATTTCGCGAACCGCGACCGCCTGCTGCGCCCGGCGGAGGCTCCGGAATTCCAGCAGCTTATCCCGGATACCGTTAACGCATGGTGCGACGAGCACGGGATATTCCCGCCGAAAAAGCAGAAGAAGCGCCCTGCGTACAACTACGATGAAGCTCCGGAGAGCGCCGCTGAAAAGCCGGCTCCCGCGCCCGTGGAGATAGACGTTAGCAAGCTTGCGAAGATACGCGAGGAATCGGACGAGACCACACGAAAGCTCATTGTTGAGGAAGCCGACACGCTCCCTCCCGAGGACATTGCCGGAAAAATGCAGGACATCGAAGCGGACAGCTTCGAAGAGCAGACCGAGAGCTTTACGGAGGACTACGCTCCGTCTGCGGCGGCTCCTGCCGGGAATATCGGCGCGCTTGCGCCGGGCTGGCGGGAATTTGCGGAGTCTCTCACAGCGGAGGACATCGCGCTGCTGAAAGCCCTTCTTGACGGCACGGCGGAGGCTCTCTGCCGCTCCCGGGGTGTAATGCCGGAAACGGAATACGACCGCATAAACGGCTCCGCCATGGAGAACACCGGGGACGTGCTGATAGAAAACGGCGCGGTCATTGAGGACTACCTACCGGACGTTCAGAAAATCATCTCGCTTATATAACAAAACCGGCAGACCCGAAAGCCTGCCGGTTTTTTATGTTGTTCTGTAATTAAAGCTCGATCTTTCCGTAGAGTGTTGCGCTCTTTTCAGCTTCAACGGTCTCCTTGGAGAACTCGCCTGCGTTTGCATTCTCGTCCGGCTCGTATGTTCTGCGCTTGTACTCACGCTCAAAGCTGGTGGAGAATCCGGTGGACTGACGATAGTTCCTTGTGCTGCCGTTTCCGCCGCCCCTGCGGTCATTGCGGTCGCCGTTTCTTCTCGGACGGCGGTTGTCGAACTTGGGCTTGTCGGCGTAGATAACTACCTTTCTGTAAGGCTCAACGCCGGTGGAGTGGCTGGATACGCCCTCTATCTCGGCAACGCAGCTATGAATGATTCTGCGCTCATAGGGATTCATTGGCTCGAGGGCGATCTTTCTGCCCTGCTTGATGACCTTTGCGGAGGTGCGCTTTGCAAGGTTCTCGAGAGCCTCGCGGCGCTTGTCGCGGTATCCGTTGCAGTCGATGGATATACGGCAATAAGACTCTTCAGCGCGGTTGCTTGCGAGGATAGTCAGGTACTGGAGGCTGTCGAGGGTCTCGCCGCGTCTGCCGATAACAACGCCGAGCTTGTCACCTGTGATATCAAGCACGATGTTTCCGTCACGGCGGATAGCATTTATTTCAAAGTTCTGGAGTCCCAGAGCGTGGAGCACGTCCGTCAGGTACTTCTTCGCGGTCTGAACCTTTGCGCTGTTCTCGATGTCGAAATCAGCGGGGAGCTCGGGAGCGCCGTCATTCTCGCCCTCGTCCTCAAAGGAGGCGGGAGCAGGCTCTTCCGTAGTGTCAGGTGATGCGACTTCCTCCACAATGATGAGTTCTTCCTCTGCGGGTGCCTCAGCCCGAGCCTCGTAGGAAGCCATTACCCTTGCAACGCCCTTCATTCCGAACAGACCCTTTCTGGGCTGCTCGAGTATGTCAAAATCAATTTCATCAGCGGAAACGCCGAACTCGGCTGCCGCCAGCTCCTTCGCTTCGTCGATGGTCTTTGCTGTAAATTCCTTTTTCATATAGATCACCCTCCTGTGATGGCTCAGGTATCGTCGTTGTCGTCCTCGTGGTATTCCTCGCCGTATTTCTCTGCGTCAGCCTTGCGCGCCTCTGCAAGCTTGCGGCGGTTGATCTCCTTCTGGGTCAGCTTCTCGCCGTTGTAATCGGCAAGGGCGTTGGGATCCTCCGACTGGCGCTTCTGCTTTTCGGCCTTTGCGGCGTTCTTCATGCGCTCGTTGTACTCAGCCTCTGCCTGCGCGCGGAGCTTAGCCGGGCTGTACAGCTTGTTGAGTATCAGCGTCTGAATAATACCGAAAGCGTAGCTTATCGTCCAGTAGAAACCTGCGCCGGCAGGTACGGTGAATACCAGCACAACGGAGAAGATAGGCATGATGAAGAACGTAGCCTTCATGCAGCCGGCATTCTGACCACCCGTGGCGCTTGTATCCATCGTCTTCATGGATATGATGGTCTGCGCCATGGAGAACAGGAACGCGAGTATCGGGATCATGATCATCGGCCAGCCAAGGTTGCTTGCCGGGTCCTGACCGAGCGGGATACCAAGGAATTCGAGCTTGTCGTCAAGCTCTGTCAGCTCTGCCTTGTCGGTATCTGACAGGGAGTAAGCGGAAGCTGTGGGATCCTTCTCGATAACCGTGCCGTAGCACTCGATAGCGTAAAGCTCTCTCTGGAGAGTGGACGCCTGAGTATAGTTGATGGTAACGTCATCGCCGCTTGCGACAGCCTTTACGGTGCCGTACTTGCGCTGAACATCCTCGACTGCCTTCTTGGTGAAGCTGCCAAAATTGTGAGCCTCCCTGTAAGCGGTCTTTTCGACCTCGTCGCCGATGGCGTCGAGCTCCTTCTGCTCTGCGTCAGTGATGACGTAGAGGTCAGTCTTTGTGAACAGGTCGTTGCCGGAATCTTCCTTGTACGCCTTGGTCATGCTGTCCTTGATGACAGCGGATACCAGCTTCTTGCTGGTGGAATCCAGGTTGTCCCATACGGCCTCGGTCGCGGGCTCCTCGCCCTCCTTGAGGCAGTTGGTGTTGTAGTAATCGAGTATCTTCGCAGCGTCGCGGACTATCTCGTCGTGCTTTGTCTGCGCGTCGCCGGTGAGCTCGGCAGTGTTGCCGTACTCGTCAACGAAGATCTTCGTCATAGCGACATAGTAGGATTCCTGCATGATCTGAGTGGTGTTGTTCATGTGCTTGATGTGCGTCATGGGCTTGTATACAACGTCCAGCACGCCGAACAGAAGCAGGAACGTGATCGCCATGGTTCCGCAGCCGCCCATGGGGCTGTAACCCTGCTGCTGGAGCTTTGCAAGCTCCTGCTGCTGCTTTTCCTGGTTGTTCTTGTATTTCTGCTGTATCTCCCTTACCTTGGGGGCGAAAATCGCTGACTTTGCAGTGTTCTTCTGCTGCTTGATGGCAAGCGGAAGCATGGCAAGCTTAACGATAAATGTGAATACGAGTATGGCAACGCCGATGCTCGCGCCGGTGTTCTTGCAGATCACCTCGTAGATAGCCCACAGGATATAGCCGAGCGGGTAACCTATGATACTGTACAGGAACTCTATTGTGTCCACGTCCTTTCGTCTTGTGCAGCGCCTGTGGTTGAGAGGCTTTCGCGCCGCGTGTCCTCCGACCGGCAATCTCCGGCGGAAATGAATGGTATAAGGTGTATATATAATGCGGCATTCCGCAGTTATATTCGCTTTTATTTTTTGAGGTATTCGTCCTTTATGCTGCCGAGGTAATCCGTGCTCTCATCGTCTGGTATGCCGAAATCCGGCGGCACCGGAAGCCGCTCCGGGTGGAAGCAGAACTTCTGCGGCACGGGGTCTATCCCGCCTGCGCCGAATGGGTTGCACCGCATTATCCTCCATAACGTCAAATAACCGCCCCTCACCGCACCAAAACGCCGAATAGCGGTCAGCCCGTATTCGGAACAGCTTGGATAATAGCGGCAGCACGGCGGTAAGATCTTTGACAGCGTAAGTCTGTACAGCTTGATGATCCCCAGAAACAAGTACTTCATGACAGCTTAGACAGGATATTCTTCATCATCAGGGAGTAGACCTTTGTGGATTTCAGCTCCGGAGTCCTGCTCCTTGCGACGAAAATGAAATCGTAACGCTTTTGTGTTTTCTCTTTCAAAACCGGCTCAAAAAGGCGGAAGGCTTCCCTTATGATCCGCCTTGAGCGGTTTCGCTTAACCGCGTTCCCCACCTTTTTCCCGGACACAATGCCGAGGCGGTTGCAGCGCCCGCGCCTTTCCCTGACATAGCAGACGAATGCGGCTGTGACGATGCTCTCCCCCTTTTTGAAGAGGAAGCTGAAATCGCGGTTATTCTTGATCACAATGTATCTCTTTTTGAAATCAGACATAAATGCGATCAGATCAGTAGGTCAGCTTTTTTCTGCCCTTTGCGCGTCGGCGAGCGAGAACCTTACGGCCGTTCTTGGTAGCCATTCTCTTCATGAAGCCGTGCTCGTGCTTTCTCTGAAGCTTCTTGGGCTGATAAGTTCTTTTCATTCTGATATACCCCCTTCTGAACTATGGTAGTATGGCTGCGTTTATCCGGAGATACAGTTTCTCCGCACACAGCTGTCAACAATAATTTATTATACCCTATAATAAAGCCGTTGTCAAGGGTTTTCTAAAATTTTCACGATTTTTTCTGCATTCCCATAACCTTTTGTA
The DNA here is from genome assembly GCA_937893735.1 of uncultured Clostridia bacterium. Taxonomy (GTDB): domain Bacteria; phylum Bacillota; class Clostridia; order Oscillospirales; family Ruminococcaceae; genus CAG-115. Next base: position 9,051 of record CALBGD010000440.1, read on the forward strand.
TAATCGCTTCACAATATGCCTAAATATGTCTTGCAATTCAGCGGAATATTTGTTATACTATTGTTATATTCGCATTATACGGACGTAAAGGAGGGACGCACCCTGCGGCTTCTCAGTACAACAAAGCTGTTCCGCGGGCAGGAGCGCCCGGAGAAAAAGCTGATAAAGGCTCCCGCCGACCGCACAGTGCTCTCAGGAGGCAGACGGCTGCGGCACGAGCTGAAATACATAATAGACGAGGGAACATACCGCGTGCTTATGGGCAGGCTGGCTCCGCTGATGCAGCCGGACCCGCACTCCCCCGGGGGAGGCTACCGCGTCACCAGCGTGTATTTCGACGACATCTACGGCTCCGCGTATCAGCAGAAGCTGAACGGCATAGAGACCCGCCGGAAGTTCCGAATACGCGCCTACGACCTCGACCCGTCGCTGATAAATCTGGAATCCAAGCACAAGGACGACAGCTACGTTTCGAAGCTGTCGAAACGGCTCACCGAGGAACAGTACCGCTCCCTGCTGAACTGCGACAGCTCCTTCATGGAGGGCTCCGACAGCGAGGAGGACGCATTCGGGGAGTACTACCGCTCCGACCTTATCGCGCGGCTGCGCCCGACCGTCATCGTGGACTACCGCCGGGAAGCGCTGGTCTACCCGTTCGGCAACGTCCGGATAACCTTCGACCGGGAGCTTTCCGCCTGCTTCAACACGATGGATATGTTCGCGCCGGAGGCACGATATACCCGTATCTTTGACAAGGAAATCATACTTGAAGTAAAATTCGGCAAGTATATTCCTGAAAGTATACAAGCGGCGCTCCACGGGCTGAAAGCCCCGCAGGAGTCCGTATCAAAATTCATTCTCTGCACAGACAGAATGCTGGAGGTAAATTCCCATGGCTAATTTTCTCATAAGCGGCTCAAAGCTCGCGGACGCGGCTGAGCTGGTCGGAGGCTTCGATATAGCGAACCTCTCAGTCCCCACGATACTCCTTACCCTGCTGACTTCTGCGGTCTGCGGCGGCGTTATCTACCTCGTTTACCGGTTCTTCAACCGCAGCGTGGTATACAACGAGAATTTCAACATACTGGTGATACTAACAACGGTCGTTACCTCGTTCATCATCATGACGATCAGCGCGAATATCGTGCTGTCCCTCGGCATGGTGGGAGCGCTCTCGATCGTGCGCTTCCGCGCGGCGGTAAAGGACCCGCTGGATATCGGCTTCCTTTTCTGGGGTATAGCCGCGGGGATCACCGCCGGGGCGCAGCTCTACTGGGTGGCGCTTATCGGAACGGCGGCGATCGCGGTGCTGTACATACTCCTGACGATATTCCGCAAGGAAAAGAAGAGCTACCTGCTCATCGTGCGCTATGACGCCGCCAGCGAGATGAACGTTACCGGAGTGCTCAACGGCGTAAAATACCGCCTGAAGAACAAGACCCAGACCGGCAGCCGCGTGGAGCTGACAGTCGAGGTAAAGATCAGAAAGAACGACACCGCATACCTCAGCAGATTCAACGCGATAGAGGGCGTTGAGAGCGTAACGCTGCTGGAATACAGCGGCGAATACATGAACTGAGAAAATGCCTTTCCGCACTGCGGAAAGGCATTTTTTATGGTATATCAAGCTCCGCGGCGGCTTCATTCCAGAGGGATTCGTCCGTCACCGGAAGCCCGCGCTCTGCCGCGAGCCGCTCCACTATCCGCACGGCGAACACGGTGTAATTCACGCCGGTGCGTATCGTTCCAACTAAACCCCGCCCCCAGACCGCGCTTTTCTCCAGCAGCCCGGATTCCGCGAATTCTGCGGCAGTGCGCTCTATGTCGTATTCCACGAAGATTATCTCCGGGTGCCATTCCCCGTCGTATTCAAGGAACGCGTACTGCGCGCAGGTCTGCTCGTTCACCGGCATTCCAAGCGCCCCGGGGTTCACGATGAGCCTTTCTCCACGCCGGAAAATGAACGGAATATGCGAATGCCCGCACAGCATCAGCCGCACGCCATATTCCCCCAGCCGGGATATCATCTCCTCCGCCTCCGGAGTTTCGGTGTGGAACAGGTAATTGCTCTTCTCCGGGGAGCCGTGGCACATCATGAAAGGCTCGCAGCCGGGAAGCTCCACGCGAGACGCTGTCGGCATTCCAGCCAGCCAGTCAAGGTCGCCGTCCGTCAGGTCCTCGAAGCAGTACCGGAGCGCCCCGGTCTTGGAGCCGTACTCCCACGGCTGCGGGGAATTCCGCTGCGCTATCATGTAATCCTCGCGGTTGCCGCGTATAAAAATGCAGCTATGGCTCCGCTGGAACTCCCGCAGGAATTCCACCGTACGGTGCGGATAGGGGCAGTCGGTTATGTAGTCCCCGAGGAACAGCCAGTGGTCGGGCTTCCGGCGCTCTGCGTCCGCTATGACCGCCGTCATCGCGGCGTAATTCGAGTGTATGTCAGATAAAACGGCAAACCTCAGAATAAATCACTCCTTAAATCCACCACTCGGGGGTTATTTCTCCCAGCGTCACTACCCTGCCCGCGTGGTAGTCCATCATTATCTCAACGCCCTTGTAGTCCTCCGGCATGAGCTGGACCATCAGCTCCCGGCAGGCTCCGCAGGGAGCTCCGGTCTTTCCGTCCGGCATTACCGCAATTACCTTTTCTATGCGGCTCTCACCGTTGGTTATCATGTTGAATATCGCGTTTCGCTCCGCGCATATACCGAGCGTTGAGCAGGTGTCCACGCACACGCCGGTGTATATCCTCCCGGAGCCGGAAAGCACTGCCGCCGCAACGCACCCTGCCTCAATATACTGTGATATCCGGCGGTCGTTCTGTACTGTCCTCGCCGCGTCGTAGAGCTTCTCCCATATAGGTTCCATGGCTTGTCCTCCCAGATGTTATAGTGATTTGATTATACACTGAAAGTCTGTTCTTGTCAATACGGGCGGCAGGTCAAATTAGGGCTCCCAAGTCTGCCATAACGTGGCAATTTTTATTGACTTTTTCAACAACAGATGTTATAATAAACGCAGAGCGTTTATAGATCAGAATGCCTTGCACATACGTTCGCCAGACACGCCCTCCGGGCTTAGTCAGGTGAACTCCGTGCATATCGGCAAATTATTTCATATCCCTCCGGATATAAAACGCAGGACATTTATTATTTTGAACATACGTTTTGTCGAATTATGTCGTATCAAACAGATACCTCAATAATTATATCAAGTACAGAGGCACACAATGGAAGAAGTTATCTGGACAAAGGAATACAAGATAGAAAGATACGCCAAACTAAACAAGACCGCAGAAAAAGGCGCGGTGCTGTTCGCGGGGTCCTCGCTGATGGAGATGTTCCCGGTGGAGAAGTTCGCTGAAGAGGACAAGCTCCCTGTGACCGTATACAACCGCGGCGTAGGCGGCTTCGTCACCGACGAGCTGATAGAGAATATCAATACCTGCATAATCGACCTCCAGCCGTCAAAGCTGTTCATCAACATAGGCACCAACGACCTCAGCGACGCTTCCCGCTCAATGGAATACATCATGGGCAACTACTCCCGCATACTTGAAGAAGTGAAGCACTCCGTGCCCGGAGTAAAGCTGTATCTCATGGCATACTACCCGGTGAACTGCGACGCTGCCGCCCCCGAGATGAAGGACTGCCTGAAAGTGCGCAGCAACGAGAAGATAGCCCTCGCCAACGCCGAGGTAAAGAGACTTGCGGAGAAATTCGGCGGAAAGTACATCGACGTAAGCGGCCCGCTGAAGGACGAACAGGGCAGGCTCCGCGCAGAATACACCATCGAGGGAATGCACATCAAAGAGGAAGGTTACCGCGCCGTATATCCCCTTGTGAAGAAGTATATACTTGAATGAAAACACTGAAATTCCCGGACGGCAGCGAGATACAGTATGAGCTGACCCGCAAGCCTGTAAGAAACATAAATCTCCGCGTAAAGGAGGACGGCACGCTGCGGATATCGGCAAACAGCCGCGTCAGCACCGCCCGCATAGAGGAATTCATCATCTCCGAGCAGGGGTTCATACTCCGGGCAATGGAGCGGATAAAGGCGCGCAGTGAAAAAAGCGCTTCCACACCGGAGCTGCTGAAATGGCTCGGCGCGGAATATCCCGTGCGGGTGTTCTCCAGCAGCCGCGAATGTGCCGTGCTCGAGCAGCAGGAAATGCGCGTATTTACCCGCGACCCGCAGCCGGAGCACGTTCAGGAAATGCTCCAGCGCTGGCTTATAGAGAATTTCACGCAGCTCTGCCGGGAGCTGAACGACGAGGTACGCCGCTCCCTCACGGAAAGCGGGCTGAATCCCCCGCCGACGCGCGTCGCCATCAAGGACATGAAGTCCCGCTGGGGAAGCTGCACGTGGGCAAAGGGGCACATCTCGATAAATTTCCGGCTGTACGCCTTCCCGCGGGATACCGTGCTTTCAGTGTTCTGGCATGAGTACGCGCACTACTGGCACCACGACCATTCGTCAAGGTTCTACGCGTTTCTTGAGGAGCATTATCCGGAATACCTCAGGTGGAATTCTCTCCTGAAATAACTGTCGGTATTGATTATGGGCAAAAAAATCCCGCCCCTTCCGGAGCGGAATTTTCGTGATTCAGTGCTGGATAGCTTCTTTTTTCTTGAAGTAGTTCGGCTTGTTTGCACCGATGACCTTCATCAGTCTGTCGCTGCGCTCAAACACGAGCTTGAACAGCACGCAGCCGATTATCGTAACTACGACCAGTTCTCCGGCGCCCACGGTTATCATGTTGAACCACACGGGAGGCTTGCTTCCGTAGCAGATGAACAGCTCTATCGCGATGATGATGCCGTTGCTGACTACCGGCAGAAGCGAAGCCACCCAGATATTCCTGATATAGAACATGGGAATGACCGCTATCGCAGTGGCAAGCGTACCGAAGATCATATCCATCAGCGCCATCGGACTGAAGCAGTTTGCGATGAAGCAGCCGAGGATAAGCGCCACGCTGTAATCCTTGCGGTAGAAGCACAGCAGCACGAGTATCTCAGAGAAACGGAACTGTACAGCCCCGAAGCTGAGCCCCGGCAGTGCGAGCGTCAGTGCCGCATAAAGCGCTGCAACCAGCGCCAGCCGCACGAGATTACTGGTCTTGAAGATCTCATTTTTAGACATAAAAAAACTCCTTGTTTTTTAACGGTGGTTGGACAAAGAAAACACCGTATTAAATTTTCCGTGCCTTATGGCACCAATATATGATAGCACAATCCACGGCAAAATGCAATACCCTTTTTGTACAAAAAAACTGCGGGTGCCGCGAGGCTTTCTTGGCTGAAATGGCACACCGTGCAATATAATTACCTGAAAGGACAAAATCATTATGGGAAAGCAGGCAAGTTTTTATATGGAGCGCGAGGTGTTCGCCGAGCTTGCGCAGACCGCCATCGACCTCGGCTGCATAATCATCAGAAAAAATGCCAACGATGAGATAACCATGTCGCGCAGCACAAATGTGATAAACACGCACTCCTCGGAGTATTATTTCTACCTGCCGGCGGCTGGCTCGTTCAACAGCGAGCTACCACTCGGCTGCTACAATGCAAACGCAAACGTGATGATAGAGGCAGGCTACACAGTCGGCGACGGGCACACGCTGTTCCGCGGCAGGCTCTATCTCGCCAACGGCTTCACCGACGCTGACGGAAAATTTATCGAGCGTCCCGACTGCCTTGCAAAGGTATACCGCTCCCTTGTTCACCGCATGAAGCAGCTCACGGATTTCATCGACGTGCCCGCCGGAAGGATATGCGACAGGCTCAACAACTATTCAGACACCTCGGACCGCTCACGCAAGGTATATATGACCCGCAAGCTCCAGCGCCTGATGAGCGACCCCAAGCTCGTCCTCGCCTGAATCACTCCGCATTCCGGCGGTATTCAAGCGCGGTCTTTCCGGTGCGCTTCCTGAACTGCCGCATAAAGTGGACGTCATTGTCAAAGCCGCACAGCTCCGCTATCTCACGCACCGTCATTGACGTGCCTGAGAGGTAGTATTCAGCAAGACCGGTCTTTGCCCGCAGCACGTCCTCGTAGCAGCTCACGCCGAACTCGCTGCGGTACAGCGTCTGGAAATAGGACGGGCTCAGCGACAGCCCCTCCGCCATCTCGCTTATGCTGAACCTCCTGCCCGGGTCGCCGTATATCTCCGCCCGGAGCCGTTTCAGCTCGCCGCTGTGCGGATTTCCGGAGCGCCCGCCGCTTCCGGCAAGCGCCTGCGCGATCACCAGCCGGAGCAGAAGCGCGCAGCACTCCCGGCTTTTCGCAGTGTCGGAAAGGCTCTCTATCCGCAGGAGCTCCAGCAGGCTTTCCACCGCGGAGACCTCCCCCACAGGCGCAGGTTTGTTGAACACTATTCCAAGTGAATCAAAGAATATATCATTCTCATCGCACTCAAAATGTATCCAGTGGTTGATATACTCGACCCCGCACGCCCCGTAATCCTGCGGGGCGTTTTTGCTGTATAAAATCGCGGTATCCGCCGGGACGTCCACCCGGTTTCCGTCAGCCACGGCAAATGCAGGGGTCTTGAATATCACAAGCAGATTATCCCCGGAGCCGTTCGGCCTTACTATGTGGAAATCACTTTCGTGGTGATAGCCTGTGCCCATTGCGTGTATCTTCATGAAGCCCTCCATAAATCGAATGATATATCAGTTATTTGATATTATACATCATTGAATAATCGCTGTCAACAGTTTATAATGAATGTAACATAATTTTACCTGAAAGGACGATACATCATGAAAACAATGCACCTTACGCTGAATCCCCTTGAAAAGAAATCCCACATCAACCCCGAGATATACGGAAATTTCTCGGAGCACCTCGGGCGCTGCGTCTACGACGGAATCTACGTCGGGGAAAACAGCGATATCCCGAACATCGAGGGCTACCGCACGGACGTTATAGAGGCTTTCAGGCAGATAAAGCTTCCCGTGCTGCGCTGGCCGGGCGGCTGCTTCGCAGATGAATACCACTGGCGGGACGGCATAGGCGAGAGATCCTCCCGCAAGAAGATGGTGAACACCAACTGGGGCGGAGTCGTCGAGGACAACAGCTTCGGCACGCATGAATTCATGCGCTTCTGCGAACTTGTCGGCTGTGAGCCGTACATCAGCGGAAACGTAGGCAGCGGCACAGTCGAGAAGCTCTCCAACTGGATAGAGTACATGACCTTTGACGGAGTTTCCCCCATGGCGGAGCTGCGCAAGAAGAACGGCAGGGAGCAGCCGTGGAAGCTCAAATACCTCGGTATAGGCAACGAAAGCTGGGGCTGCGGAGGAAATATGCGTGCGGAATATTACTCCGACCTCTACCGCCGCTATTCGACATTCTGCCGCAATTACAGCGGAAACAGCCTGTTCAGGATAGCCAGCGGCTCCAATGCGGACGACTACAACTGGACGGAAGTACTCATGCGTCAGATCACCCCGTGGAACATGAACGGAATGTCCCTTCACTACTACACAGTCCCCACCGGCGACTGGAGCCACAAGGGCAGCGCTACCGAATTTGACGAGCAGGAGTACTACAAGACTATACGCAGCACGCTTGGAATCGAAGAGATGATAACCCGCCACTCCGGAATAATGGACAGATACGACCCGGAGCACAAAGTAGGCCTCATCGTGGACGAATGGGGAACATGGTACGATGTCGAGCCCGGCACAAACCCCGGATTCCTCTACCAGCAGAACACAATGCGTGACGCCATCGTTGCCGCCATCAACCTGAATATATTCAACCAGCACTCCGACCGCATTCCCATGGCGAATATAGCTCAGGCGGTGAACGTGCTTCAGGCTGTCCTGCTCACCGAGGGCGCAAAGACCGTCAAGACCCCGACATACCACGTTTTCGACCTCTACAAGGGGCATCAGGATTCCGACCTGATTTACAGCCATATCCAGAATGAAGAAGCAGAAAAGGGCGTGCCCGCGCTGAGCCAGTCCGCTTCCGTGAACAGGGACGGCGACATATTCCTGACCGTCTCCAACGCTTCCCTCACCGAGAGCTACAAGCTGGATACCGCCTCCGCATTCGCCGGGATAAAGTCGGCTTCCGGGCGTATCCTTACGGACGAGGTGCACGCGCTCAACTCCTTCGATGAACCGGACAGGGTAGCTATAAAGCCGCTCACCGTAACCGCCGCAGACGGAAAGGCTGAGTTCATTCTGCCGCCCTGCTCCGTTGCCGCGCTCACGATAAAGCTGTGATGGAAAGGAAACCCTGCCTGCGCTGTCTGCTCCGTGACGTGGACGAAAACCAGCTCCTTGAAGCGATAAACCAGCGCATAGCCGCCATGCCAGCCGCCCAGAAAGCCCCTCCCGGGGAATACGCCCGCCGGCTGGAGCTCTGCCGCGGCTGTGACGAGCTGATCAGCGGCACCTGCCGCAAGTGCGGCTGCTATGTGGAGCTGCGCGCGGTAAAAAGGAACTCTGCCTGTCCGCACGAAAATCCAAGGTGGTAGAAAAAAATTTCTGCAAAATCAGTAATTATTATTGATTTTTAAAAAGAAATGTGATATAATATCACAAAAGGAGAGTGATATTATATGACCAGAAAATCCGATAAAGCAAAACTGATATTCTTACTGCTGTATTTTCTTATTCTTACCACCGAGCGCGTAATAAGCCTTGTTTCGGTATTCACCGGAGATATCGCCGGGTATGATTTCCTTGATTGGTATATGACGGGACTTACTGTTCTCTCAATATTTGGAGCATATGTCTTTATTCTGACGCAATGCAGATTTAAAACTGCACACTATCAGAACGGAAAGGTGTCCGCGTCGCCAACTCCGGAAAGCGATAATTTCAGGAAGCTGGCTGTCGCCGCCGGTATCCTTCTTCTGGGCGGAATGGTGCACACCGAGGGCACGATACCGCCGATACAGTTCGCCTCCTACGGAATGATACTAATATCCATGGCGATACATACCGCCCAGTGCGTAAAAGCGCACGGAAACGGGCTTCTGCGCTGGCTCTCATTCGGCTATATCGTTGCGTTTTCCATGTCTATCCCGGTGGTGTACCACACGGCTATTGAACTCTCATGGCTGTTCATTCCGCTGGAGATACTGGTTTCCGCCGGCATGGTGGCGATGTTCACGGTAATGCTGCGCGGATTCTACAACGGCGACGGCGAATACGGGTTCCCTGTTCTCCCGTTTGTCGGGGCGCTCATCGGTGACGCGGCTGTTCTCGCCCTCCGCTGGAACGAGGAAATAAACGCGTTTGTGCTTATATTCATTTGTGTTACTGCCGTATTGTTCATTACAGGGAAAATCGTATCAGCAAGGAAAAACTGAATACACGGAAAAGGGCTGCACCGTAACAGTGCAGTCCTGAGACCGTCGAAAAACCTATAAAATTTGCGCGTAGCGCTATGAAAGTTTTCGGTCCAGCCTCTAATTTACGCCTTGAATACGCTTCGCTTCCGGCGTAAACTAATAAAAGACTGGCTGGGGCGGGTGGTCTCCCCCGGTGGGGGAGGTGGCGCGCAGTGCCAGAAGGATTGACCGACAGAACAGAGCCACGCGACTCCGCACGCAGTGCGGATTTAACGTTTTCAAGGCGCTAAAGGGGTGTGGGGGAAAACTCTTGTTTTCCCCCACTGCTTCTGTAAAATTTTTGTTCTTTTGACTTTTTCGACAAGCTGAGGGCTGCACCATAACAGTGCAGTCCTCTTTTTTTAGTGATTGCGCTCCTTCATTGCGCGCTCCATTTCACGGCTTGCGTCGCGCTTTGCCATGTCATCGCGCTTGTCATGGAGCTTCTTGCCCTTGCACAGCCCCACCTGCACCTTCACCTTGGAATCCTTGAAGTAGAGCGATATCGGGATAAGCGTGTAGCCGCCCTGCTTCACCTGACCGAACAGCTTCAGTATCTCCTTCTTGTGCAGGAGAAGCTTGCGCACCCGGTAGGGATCCTTGTTGAAGATGTTCCCCTTTTCATAGGGGGAGATGTGCATATTGCGTATGAATGCCTCGCCGTTGTCAATGGATATCCATGAATCCTTGAGGTTCACTCCGCCGTTTCTGATGGATTTGACCTCGGTGCCGGCAAGCTCTATGCCGGCCTCGTAACTCTCTACGATGAAGTATTCATGCCTTACGACACGGTTTTCTGCAATGGTTTTTGTGTTCATTCGCCCTCCATTCGGGCGGACAACTTACTCTATGCCTACGATGTACTTAAGGATAGCCACAGCGTCGTCTGCTCTTACCCAGCCGTCGCCGTTGATGTCGGCAGCAGCCTTCTTCTCGTAGGTGTCGAGGGTTATCTCGCCGATAACTGCCTTGAGGATATTAACTGCGTCAAGCGCCGTTACATTGCCGTCGCCGTCAACATCTCCGGATACGATAACGGTATAGCTTGCGTCGCTGTTAGGCGCGGAAGCCTTCATGCCGGTGGAGATGTACTGTGTTTCGGTGACTGCGGTGCCGTCTGCATTGGTTATCTTGACTGAGCTTCCGTTTTCGAGGTTATTGCGGAAATCAGCCACCGTGTACTTCTTCTTGAAGCCCGCAGTAATGGTGCGCTTGTCGTGGTTTATGTTGAAGTTGGAGGATATCATCTCGAAGTTCTGTACAACAGAGCTGATGAAGTAATCCCCGCCCTCACTGAATGCGGTGGTAACATAACCGTCCTTGACGGAAACTTCCCTGACGAATTCAGACTTCTTTGTGGAGGTGTTCCACTTGTACAGTCTGTAAATGCCGTCCTTGTAGGTCTTGGATACGTCAACGGTCAGGTTTCCGATTCCCGGGAATGCCTTCTGCTCAACAAAGGAAATTATCTGATAGTCGCTGGAGCTGCCTACCTCAAAGCGGATAGCTTCCTCGTTCTTGGTATCAAAGCTTACTGTCGGGTCAAAGTCAGCGGGCTTGGTGACATCTGTACCGATGAAGTTCCAGCTATACTTGTAGCCTGCGCGGGTAGTTCCGGTCGCTGTTATGCTCTTGTTGTCGCCGTAGATGCTCTCAAACTCTGCTTTGGTGATGACTGCGGGATTCATCTGCTTGGTAGCAACAAGACCATTCTGCGCGTCCTGGAATGCCTTTACTGCCTTGTTCGCATCATCAAGAGTGGTAGAGTTATTCTTGCTTGCGTCGGTCAGCAGAGTGATCGCGGCAGCCATAGCCTGCCAGCTCTCGGTGGTGTAGTCGGCTTCCTTATAGGTCTTGGCGATGGCAAGGAGGTCTGTCAGGGTCTTCTTTGTGCCGGAATTTACGCCCTCAACAAGCTGCTTCTTCGCCTCTGCAAGACTGTCATAAGCGCTCTGGAGCATATCGTTGTCATTCTTGTTGTATTCAAGAATGGTCTTGGCAGTCTTGAGCTGATTGGAGAACACAGTCCAGCTCGGACCTGTGTATGTATCCTGGGTGTACTTCTCACACTCTGCGATGAGCGCTTCAAGGCGCACCTTTGCGGTAGTGGGATCGCTGCCGTCAAGGAAGTACAGCGTGAATTCGCACTTGATGTTGGGGTTGCTGCTGGAGCCGGGAACGAACAGGGATACAGTACCTGTAACCGTGCCGGACTTCGAAACGTAACCGTCCTTGATAAAGGAAGCAACGTCAAGATCCACCTCGATGTTCTCGTTCTTAAGGTAGTTTACGTTGTTCTTCTCACTGTCAGGGATATTGTATGTCGGGAGCGCTGCGTCGTAGAAGTACTCCGGAAGCTTGTTGCCGTCGTTGAGCGTCACGGTAGACAGCACCTTATCCTTGAACGCGTTGAGCTCAGCGTCCGTCAGTGAATCGCCTACGCCGAAGTAATACACGTTCGGACTTACGGTTATCTTACGCTGATTCGTGGAATTTATCAGGTTGTAGGAGATATTCTTGGTAGAAATATTAAGAGCTGTGTACCATGCAGGCACGGAGGTCAGGAAGTTGTAGCTCAGGTCTACATTCGTGAGCATAGCGCACTCTGACAGATCAACTCCGCTGATGGAGCCCGAACGAAGCTTATTATTGGAAAGATTGAGGGTCTTTAATCTGGGCATAAACTCAATTATTTCAGGAATATACTCCAGACCAATTCCGCTCAGGTTGAGGGC
>CALBGD010000441.1 GCA_937893735.1 uncultured Clostridia bacterium
CAGGCGGTGCTGTACCTCAGAATTTACGCGCTGGGAATGCCAGCGATGGCGGTGTACAATTTCGGCAGCGGAGTGCTCAGTGCCTGCGGTGAGACAAAGCGCCCGCTTCTCTACCTTACGATAGCCGGAGCGCTGAACGTAGCGCTCAACCTGTTCTTCGTAATAGTCTGCGGAATGGCGGCGGAGGGAGTCGCTCTGGCGAGCGTCATCGCGCAGTATCTCTCGGCGGCGCTGATACTGGTGCACCTTTTCCTCAGAAAGGACTGCTGCGGGCTGCGCTTCACCAGAAAATACTTTGAGCGCCGCGCCTGTGCAGACGTGCTTATGCTGGGTATCCCCTCGGGAATACAGAACGCGATATTCGCAGTGGCGAACCTGTTCGTTCAGGCGGGAGTGAACCACTTTGACGCGATAATGGTATCGGGGAACTCCGCAGCCGCAAACGCGGACACCATCATATTCAACGTGATGGCGGCATTCTACACGGCGTGCGCCAGCTTCGTGAGCTGCAACCGCGGCGCCGGAAACACCGACCGCATGAAGAAAAGCTACATCATAAGCCTTGTGTACTCGTTCGCCGCCGGAGCGCTCCTCGGGGGACTTCTGTTGGTGTTCGGCAGGCAGTTCCTGTCGCTCTTCGCGAACGATACGGAGGTCATAGAAGCCGGAATGCAGCGCCTTGGAATAATGGGCTGGTCGTATATGATAGGGGCATTCATGGACTGCACGATAGCCGCCTCCCGCGGGATAGGAAAGAGCATAGCCCCCACCGTTATAGTAGTGATGGGTTCCTGTGTGTTCCGGGTAATATGGGTGTACACGATTTTCGCGTATTTCCAGACGATTCCGTCGCTTTATCTGCTGTACAGCTTCTCGTGGGCTATCACAGCAATTGCCGAGATAATTTACTTCGTGGTAAGCTACCGGAAAATGCTGCGGGAAAGGGATTTCGGAAATGTTTCCGCAGCAGCGTGAGGGATTCAATTCGGAATTCGGAATTAATGAGCCGCTTCGCGGCGGATTTTGAATATTGCAGGGGAGGGGCAAATCGTCCATGATTGCCCTATGCCTTTGTTGTGCGCCATTTTCAGCGCTTTGTAAATTGAGCGAAAACATGATATTCGGGAGGGGCAAGCCCCTCCCCTACGTTTTTTATCCAGTGTTTGTGGAAGTATCGCACCGAGAAAGACGTGAGAGAACCTCCGCCTGCGTTTTTTCAGCGGTTTTCCGCGTGATTCCGTTGTGTTTATTACCGAAGCCGCCTTCGATTATTTGTGCAAAACATAAAATTTTCCTAACCCCTTGAAAAAAGCGCGGATTTGTGTTAAAATCAATACCGGAAACGTTTTCGGAAAAGCAGACTAACCGGAATGCGCCCGGACAGCCCGGGAGTATAATTCCGGACATAAGGTGAAAAATTGACTATAAAGGATATCGCAAAGCTCGCCGGGTGCGGAGTGAGCACAGTGTCCCGCGCCCTCAACGGCAGCGACGAGATAAGCGAAGCCACACGCGCACGGATAAACGAGGTAATAAGGCAGTACAACTACACGCCCAATGGCAACGCCCGCAGAATGCGGCAGACCGCGGCGAAAACCATACTGATAATCGTAAACGGCAGCAGCAACCTGTTCTTCTCGCCGCTCATCGAGCAGATGCAGACCACGGCGGCGGCTTCCGGATTTCAGGTGGCGGTGAACTACATCGACGAGCAGGACGACGAGGTGCTCTGCGCACAGCAGCTCTGCACCGAGCAGAAGCCCTCCGGGATAATCTTCCTCGGCGGCGACATACGCAATTTCAGCAGGAGCTTCCCGAATATCACGGTGCCCTGCGTGCTCAGCACGGCAAGCGCCGAGGAGCTGGGATTCAAGAACCTCTCCTCCGTCAGCATAGACGATTTCGCCGGCGGAAAGGCGGCTATGGAGCAGCTATTTTCCCTCGGCCACAGGAACATCGGGATACTCGGCGGCGACCTTAATTCCGACGGACCCTCTGGGCTGCGGTACAGCGGCGTCAAGGCGGCGTGCGCGGAAAACGGCGTAAAGGAACCGGTATGCGAGCTGTGCTCCTACACATTCAGCTCCGCGTATGAGGCGGCGATGGCGCTCTACCACGAGTGCCCCGGCATGACTGCAGTGTTCGCGATGTCCGATATAATCGCGGTGGGAGCCGTCCGGGCGCTGCTCGATATAGGGCTTCGCGTCCCGCAGGATATCTCGGTGATAGGCTTCGACGGAATAGACATCTCGGAGTTCACGAATCCGCGGATCTCCACGTTCGCACAGCCGCTCCACCAGATATCAAGCCTTTCGGTGAGAATGCTGGTGAACATGATAGAAAACGGCGCGCAGGCGGGTCATGTGACCTTAAAGGCACAGTACAAGCCCGGCGATTCCGTCAGCAGGATATGACTTCACAGCCAGACGGCTTTGAAATACAGCTAAACAGAACATTTTGGAGGAAACAATGAGAAAAAGCGGCATTTTACTGCACATCGCCTCACTGCCGAACAAATACGGCATAGGCACCATGGGCAGGGAGGCTTATAATTTCGTGGACTGGCTCAAGAGCGCCGGTCAGAGCCTCTGGCAGATACTGCCCCTGTCACAGACAAGCTACGGCGATTCGCCCTATCAGAGCTTCTCGATATTCGCCGGGAACCCCTACTTCATCAGCCTTGAGACCCTCGAGGAGGAAGGTCTGCTGGAGCACTCGGATTACGCAGACATCGAGTGGTGCGAGAACCCCAGATACATCGACTACGCCACCATGTACGAGAATTTCTACAAGGTCATGAGAGTCGCGTACAAGCGGTTTGTTCTGTCCGAAAATGGTAACGTTTCCGGAGGGTACAAAGAGTTCCTCGCGGAAAACCCGTGGCTCAAAAACTACACCCTCTTCATGGCTCTGAAAGATGCACACGGCGGCAAGAGCTGGGGCGAGTGGGAAAAGCCGCTCCGCCTGAGAGAGCCGCAGGCAGTGGCAAAGGCTGAGAAGCAGCACGCCACCGAGATGGATTTCTACGCGTTCCTGCAGTACAAGTTCTTCCAGCAGTGGACGAAGCTAAAGGAATATGCCAACGCGAACGGCATTCAGATAATCGGCGATATCCCGATATACTGCGCCCTGGACAGCGCGGACGTATGGTGCGAGCCGGAGCTGTTCCAGCTTGATGAAAACCGCGTTCCCACCGTTGTAGCGGGATTCCCGCCGGACGCTTTCTCCGCTGACGGTCAGCTCTGGGGCAACCCCATCTACGACTGGGACAGAATGAAGCAGGAAAACTACCGCTGGTGGGTCGGCAGAATGAGCTTTGCCAAGAAGCTGTATGACATCGTGAGAATCGACCACTTCATCGGCTTCAACAGCTACTACGCTATCCCGTTCGGTAATAAGACCGCCCACGGCGGCGAATGGCGCGAGGGTCCGAAATACGACCTGTTCCGCGTTATCAAGGAGCAGACCGGAAAGGACGGTATCATCGCCGAGGACCTCGGAATAATCACCCCCTCCGTTCGCAGACTGCTGAAGCAGGCGGCTTACCCGGGAATGAAGGTGCTCCAGTTCGCGTTCGACCCCACCGGAAAGAGCGAGTACCTCCCGCAGAACTACACCTCACAGAACTGCGTTGTGTACACCTCCACGCATGACAGCGACACCGCGCTCGGCTGGTATAACACTCTCGACCGCGCCACAAAGAAATTCACCAAGGAATACCTCGGCATACGCAGGGCTTCAGAGCTTCCCCGGGCGTTCATCGACCTCGCATGGAAGAGCACCGCTGACATGGCTATGACCACCATTCAGGAGCTGTGCGGATTCAGCACCGAGGCGCGCATAAACGTGCCCTCCACAGTCGGCAATAACTGGCGCTGGAGAACCCTCGAAGAGGATTTCACCGCTGAAAATGCCGCCTACCTCGACCGCATGACCGAGATCTGCAACCGAAAAGTCCCCGCCGCAAAGAAGCGCGGGAAGAACTGATATTGAAAGGAGAATCACTATGAAGATCGAAAATTTCAAGGAAAAGCTCGTTTCCATCTGTGAAAAGGAGTACCGCGCTCAGCCCAAGGAGCTCACCCCGAATCAGCTCCACTGCGCAGTTTCCAAGCTGGTCATGGAGGAGCTCACCCCCGCATGGGACAAGAGCCGCGATAAGCACGACCACGCGCGCAAGGCAAGCTACCTTTCCATGGAGTTCCTCGTTGGACGCGCGGTTTATAACAACCTGCTGTGCCTCGGCATTCTCGGCGACACCGCAAAGGAGCTAAAGGAGCTCGGCGCCGACATCTCCGAATTTGAGGAGGTAGAGGACGCAGCCCTCGGTAACGGCGGCCTCGGCAGACTTGCGGCGTGCTTCCTCGACAGCGCGGCTTCCCTCGACCTGCCGCTGGACGGCTACGGTATCCGCTACAAGTACGGTCTGTTCAAGCAGGGCATAAAGGACGGCTTCCAGACCGAGACTGCGGACGACTGGCAGAGATACGGCGACCCGTGGAGCATACGCCGCGAGCAGGAGACTGTCGTTGTGCACTACGCTGACGGCGATGTAAACGCAGTCCCCTACGATTACCCGGTTATCGGCTGCGGCACTGAGAATGTAGGCACCCTCCGTCTGTGGCAGGCAGAGACCGACGACGAATTCGACTTCGGCCTCTTTAATCAGAGCAAATTCACCGAAGCCGGCGAAAAGAAGCGCGCCGCCGAGGATATCTCCCGGGTGCTCTACCCGAATGACGAGACCGAGGCAGGAAAGATACTCCGTCTGAAGCAGGAGTATTTCTTCTCCGCAGCCGCAGTCGCTGACCTCATCAGAAAGCACAAGGCGATTTTCAGCACGATGGAGAACTTCGCCGACTACAACAGTATTCAGATGAACGACACCCACCCCGTTATCGCACTGCCGGAGTTTATCCGCGTTGTGATGAAGTCCGAGGGCTGGAACTTCGACAAGGCTTTCGGCGTTGCAAAGAAGGTGTTCAACTACACCAACCACACCATCATGCAGGAGGCCCTCGAGAAGTGGGACAGCCGCCTTATCGAGCGCGTAGTACCCGATGTTTACAGCGTTATGATAATGCTCAACGAGGCGTTTGAATCCGAAATGCACCGCCTTAACGTTCCGCAGGAGAAGCGCGCCGTTATGCGCCTTATCAAGAACGGCACCGTTCACATGGCGAACATCGCGGTATTCGGCTCCTCATATGTAAACGGCGTTGCCGCTATCCACACCGAGCTGCTGAAATCCACTGTGCTTAAGGACTGGTATGAGCTGTATCCCGAGCGCTTCCAGAACAAGACCAACGGTATCACACAGCGCCGCTGGCTGGCTCTCTGCAATCAGGAGCTCTCCGCGCTCATCACCGAGCTTCTCGGCTCCGACAGCTGGGTGACCGACCTCGACAAGCTCAGCGGGCTGAAGAAGTACGCTGACGATGAGAGCGTGCTCCGCCGCTTTATCGACATCAAACACACCAAGAAGCAGCAGCTTGCCGACTACATCGAGAAATCCGAGGGCATAAAGATAGACCCCAAGTCCATCTACGATATCCAGATAAAGCGCCTGCATGAATACAAGCGCCAGCTTCTCAACGCGTTCTCGATACTCTACCTCTACTATGAGATAAAGGACGGCAGCATCAAGGA
>CALBGD010000442.1 GCA_937893735.1 uncultured Clostridia bacterium
TCCAAACTGATGGAAAGATAAGATGAACGAGCAGGTAACTCCTGACTGCGTTCTGGGAATGTGCGTAGAGGTGGAAACAACCTAGCTTATATTCTCGTTGCTGCGACACTTTGTGACTCCAATCCCAAGTGCTGCGGCAGCGTTAATATACAATCCCATATATAGCAAACAGATTACACTGCTCTTACGAGCCGTGCAATCTGTTTGCTATACGGTTTTGTGCTGGCGGAGAAAGAGGGATTTGAACCCTCGCGCCGGTTTTAGCCGACCTACTCCCTTAGCAGGGGAGCCCCTTCACCACTTGGGTATTTCTCCATAATGATGAACCATGATATACAGATGCTTTCCAAACAATCAGAACACATCGTGTATATATTATATCACACAGAGCTAAGTTTGTCAAGTGTTTTTTTAAAAAACTTTTCAAGTTATAAAAAACGCTTTTGGGGCGTAAGGGAGCTAAAAAAATGCTGTGCCTCTGCCGATATATATAATAGATTATAGTCAATTGAGAATATATGCAAAGCGAGGTGCTGAATATGTCAGATATCAGCATGGTTCAGGAAGTTCTGTGGAGCGATTACTACAAGGTTGCATGGGTGAATATTCTTACCGGAGAATACAAATTCGTGAAGATACTTGACACCGACGAAGAGAAAAACTGCCTCAGCGGTAAAACGATATACGAATACTGCGGTCTGGTGGTCTCCACAGGGCTGATACCAGATGAGGACGTGCCGCAGTACCGCCGCTGCACCGACCGGGAATATATCCTACGAGAAGTTCTGACCAAACGAAAGCGCATAACCGTGAACTTCCGCAGGCAGGTCGGGGATTCACAGAAGTGGCTCCGGCTGGAGATAGTCCTGCCGCAGGATTTTTCCGAAAGCTCTCCCTGGGCTGTCTACACATGGAAGGAATCAGATGCGGAGGTCTGCAACACTGA
This sequence comes from uncultured Clostridia bacterium, assembly GCA_937893735.1. GTDB lineage: Bacteria > Bacillota > Clostridia > Oscillospirales > Ruminococcaceae > CAG-115. Next base: position 947 of record CALBGD010000442.1, read on the forward strand.
GGACGCAATGCGTATGCTTGCCCAGTGCTTCCACAAGAGCCTCAAGGTAGACCTGAACACCGATTCATTCGAAATAATCAAGGCGTATCCCGAAGATCTGGCTCCCAAAAACGGATTTACGCACACGTTTTCCGGCTGGCTTCGCAATATCGCGGCTGCCGGCGCGATATACCATGAGGACATTCAGGGATATATCGAATTCATCAATCCCGCGCGCCTCAGGGCACGCCTGCACGAACACCACGGAGTTCTCAGGTTCCGCTACCGCCGGAAATACAACGGAGAATTCCGCTGGGTGAATATGGAGCTGGTTCCGAGCGTTGAATACACGGACAAAAATCAGATATTCATGCTGTATGTCCGGGATATCCATGATGAATATATCTCAGAGCTCCACCGCCAGAAAGCGCTGGAATACCTTTGCAGCTACGACACCCTGACCGGCGTTCACAGCCGTTTCTCATATAACGACTTCTGCGAGAACTTTGAGAAGCACGGTGGCGCGCTTGCAGTCCTCTTCGCGGACGTGAACGGTCTGAAATACACGAACGACACCAAGGGTCACGAATACGGCGATCGTCTGATAACTGGATTTTCCGAAATGCTCACCGCTGAATTCGGAACAGAACACTGCTTCAGGATAAGCGGCGACGAATTCATCGTACTGATGGAGACCGCCGACGAGCAGGCATTCATGGAGCGCACCGAGAACTTCCACCACAGGCTTCAGGCAATGAAAGTTCCGCAGGCTTCCATCGGTGCCGTGTGGAGTGGTTCCGCTAACTCAGTTGACGAGCTGGTGCGCATCGCAGAATCAAGAATGTACGACGACAAGCACGAATTCTACAAGCACCACCCAGAAATGAAGCGATAAATTAACTATACCGCCCGCTCCATCTATTCCGGAGCGGGTTTTTTCTATCACTTGATATTTTTATTTAATAGTGGTATAATGTATGTGTATTAAATAAAGAAAGGCAGAAAGCGCAGAACGCTGCGCCAGAACAAAAGAAATGGAACCCGCAGAAAGAAAACCCCTTATTCCTGTAAAAGAACTTTTCAAGAGATATGCTCTGTTTATAATCAGCCTGTTTATCTCAGCTCTCGGCGTTGCGATAACCAAGAAAGCCGGGCTCGGAGTTTCTCCGATATCATCGGCTGCAAACGTAATGAGCCTTAAATTCACGCAGCTCTCACTCGGAAACTGGCTGATAATCTGGAACTGTGTGCTCATTGCCGGGCAGATACTTATTCTCCGAAAGAAATTTCAGTGGATTCAACTCATTCAGATTCCGCTTTCGTTCCTGTTCGGCTGGTTCACAGACTTCGGTATGTGGATATTTTCATTTCTCGACCCGCAGAGCTATCCGCTCAAGCTCGCCTGTGTGCTTGTCGGAACAGTGGTGCTCGGTTTCGGTATAGCGCTCTCGGTTATCGCGAATGTCGTGATGAACTCCGGTGAAGCCTTCGTGAAAGCCGTCTCAGACACAATACATAAGGAATTTGGCACGGTCAAGGTCGTGTTCGATATCTCCTGCGTGATACTTGCAGTCGTGCTTTCCATGTGCTTCTTTGATTTTAAGATAGAGGGAACCCGCGAAGGCACGATAATCGCCGCTGTCTGCACCGGATTCGTTGTGAAATTCTTTGACCGTCTGGTGAGAGAGCCGCTTGAAAAGCTCCTTGTGAAGTAACGGAGGTACGCATTGTACGAACTTATAAATGTCGGTGAAAAGACATGGTATATGAACGCCCCCACAAACGTGGGATTTTATCTCTACAACCCGCCGGAGGTCTGCCTTATTGACATCGGCGACCGCACGTCGGCTGAAAACGCTCTGGCCCACATACGCGAAAACGGCTGGAAACTCACACGCCTGTATCTTACGCACTCTCACGCCGACCATGTGGCGGGAGCCGCATTTCTCCGGGCGGAGACCGGCTGCGAGGTATTCGCTCCCGGAGTTAGCGCCGCGGCTGTGAAGCACAATTTTCTTGTATCGACCACCCTTTACGGCGGAAGCGCCTCCGCGGATATGCACGGGAAGCTGCTAATGCCGCCTCCCTGTGAATGCGCCGAGCTTACTGAGGACGAGCCAATCCCCGGGCTGAAAGCCGTCCGGCTGGACGGTCACGACATGGCTCAGGCGGTTTTCGGCACCACTGACGGCGTGTGGTTCACGGCAGATACCGTGATAAGCGCCGCAGCCCTCGAAAAACACAGGATATCGTTCATCTACAATATTGCACAGCACCTTGAATCGCTGGACGCACTCGAAAAGATACCCGGCAGGCTGTTCATTCCCGCACACGACGAGCCCTGCGCAGATATCCAGCCGCTTGTCGGCGTTAACCGCTCTTCCCTGCTTGAAGTCGCGGGAGATATCCTGAAAATGTGCGAAACTCCACAGACGATGGACGACCTGATAGCTCAGGCGCTTGAAAAATACCATATACGGCTTTATCTCATGCAGTACCTGCTTGTCGGTCAGACTGTGCGGAGCTATGTTTCATGGCTTCTCGACAGAGGCAGACTGAAGCCGGTCTATGAGGGCACGCGGCTGTATTTTATCAGCGAGAAATAATATGTACGAACACGACGCTCTTTACGCCGGCTGGAATCCATGGCACGGCTGCACGAAAATCAGCCCCGGCTGCAAATACTGCTACGTCTACCGGCAGGACGAAATGTACGGCGCGGCTCAGGCAAGCAGTCTTTGCAGAAAGACCGCGAACTTTTCCCTGCCGGTAAAACGCACGCGCTCCGGCGAATACAAGGTACCGTCCGGGAAAGTGTTCATGACCTGTTTCACCTCGGATTTTCTTCTCAGTGACGCGGACGAATGGCGGCAGGAATGCTGGGACATGATACGCACCCGCAGCGACTGCCGGTTCTATTTCTTCACGAAGAGGATAGACCGGCTGGAACTATGTCTCCCGCCGGACTGGGGCGACGGCTGGGACAACGTGATCATTGGCTGCACTGTGGAAAATCAGGATCGTGCGGAATTCCGGCTGCCGATTTTCCTTTCCCTGCCGATAAAGCACCGGGCGATAATCTGCGCTCCCCTGCTGGAGGAGCTTGACCTGTCGGCTTATCTCGGCGGCGGTATCGAGGAGGTCTCCGCCGGCGGAGAATCCGGCTATCATGCAAGACCCTGCCGCTATGAATGGATACTTAAAATACGCGAACAGTGTATTGATCGCGGGATTCCGTTCACATTCCACCAGACCGGAGCGCACTTTATCAAGGACGGAAGAATGTACAACATACCCCGCGACCATCAGATATCTCAGGCTCAGAAAGCCGGGATAGATTTCCGGATAGGCGCACTTGGAGTTCCCGAAACAGCGGAGCTTACCGAAGAAGAAAAAAGGAGGATATCCGAATGAAAGAGCTAACCTGCCCGGTGGCGAAAAAATGCAGCGGCTGTCAGCTTTCCAATATGACCTACGAGCAGCAGCTCGACTGGAAGCAGAAAGACGTAACAAAGCTGCTCGGCGGCTTCGGCGAGGTCTCCCGGATTATCGGCGCGGACGAGCCATATCACTACCGCAACAAGGTTCAGGCGGTATTCCGCAGCGACAGGAGCGGCAGGATAATTTCCGGGGTGTATCAGTCCTCACGAAACGGCATAGTCGGCATAAACTCCTGCCTGCTGGACGACCGACGCGCCGATGAGATAATCGTCGGAATCCGCGAGCTCATGCAGTCGTTCAGGCTGAAGCCCTATGATGAGGGCACCGGAAGAGGATTCCTGCGGCACGTTCTGGTCAGGGTCGGGAAAAGCTCCGGCGAGATACTTGTAACGCTAGTCGGCGGAACCCCGGTGTTCCCGAAGAAGCACGATTTCATAAAGGCGCTGACCGCAAAATTCCCGGATATCACGACCGTGACATTCTCCGTGAACAGCGAACCGGAAATGATGATGCTGGGCGGCAGAAACGAAGTTCTTTTCGGAGAGGGTTACATAACCGACACCCTCTGCGGCAAGAAATTCCGTATTTCCCCACAGTCGTTCTACCAGATAAACCACGACCAGACCGAAAAGCTGTACCGATATGCGATAGAGGCAGCAAAGCTGAAGAAAACCGACATACTTCTTGACGCGTACAGCGGTATCGGCACGATAGGCATTGCCGCATACGATCATGTGAAGCAGGTTCAGGGCATAGAGTACAACGGAGCCGCCGTGCGGGACGCAGTGAGCAACTGCCGTGAGAACGGGCTCACCCGCGGAATAGCATTCAACAAGGGCGACGCCGGAGAGTTTCTTCAGGCAAAGGCGAAGCTCGGAACTCACTACGACGCCGTGATACTCGACCCCGCAAGGGCCGGCGCTGACCGCAGGTTCCTGAACGCGCTGGTAAATGTCGCCCCGGAGCGGGTAGTGTACATCTCATGCAACCCGGCAACTCAGGCGCGGGATCTCAAAACCCTCACCCGAAAGTACAATGTTGAGAGCATTCAGCCGTTTGATATGTTCCCGCATACACGCCACGTTGAGTGCGTGGTTTCGATGTCACGGAAAGCGGAGTAAGTCGGGGTATGTGGCTTAACGGTGCGGTTTGTGCGTGTTGGGTAGACCACACCGTTTTAGCAGGATATGGTGATTTGGCGTATAGGGGAATATGTCTGCGGTGACAGCAGTTTCGCAACGATACACGGGGTTAGGGTCGGGTGTGCAGAGGTGCTGTGTTGGTGGGCGGGACAGATGTCAGACATAGCAATAAAATGCGGTTATGTATATAAGCGTTAGTTATCTTGCATAAAGATTTTGAAAGGTTAGGTGGATGTATTCATGGGAAGAGGAAAGAAAAAGAGAAAAGCTAAGCAACATAAAACACTAAAGCAGCGTATTATTATTCGCAAGAAAATGGGTAAACCAGTTTTTTTCACTTTGACACATTGTGCCAAGAAACTGCAAGGACTTACAAATAGGTATATCTATAAAGCCAATATGCACAAATTGCTTTTTATTGGCACGAGGTTTTATAATGTAAAATATCAATCTTCTATAATTACCAACTGTAATTTCAGGGATACAGAATTGATAGGTGTTGATTTTTTTAATTGCAATATGCGTAATATTTCGTTTAAAAATGCGAAATTGAATAATGTTGTCTTCTATAATTGCAACTTGAAAAATGCAGATTTTACTGGAGCATCTTTTTCACACGTATCATTTATTTGTACAAACACAAAAGTTGCAAAAGGGCTAGGTGAATCGGATTATGGGATTTCAATTTATAAAACGTATAATCATATAGACCTTTCTTCAGAAACAGAAAGCGCTCTGATAGGCTTGTCTAGCAATCCATCTATTTTCAAGGCAAATGTGCTTCATGTTAATAAATCAAAACTCAATCATTGGGTACTCGGAATAATAAAGGAAAGATATGGGAATGGCGGATTGACATTTATGGCACAGAAGTTAACCGCTAAAAGAAACTGGAATAATATGTTTACAGTTTTTTCATATACTCTGCTACTTGACAAATGCTTTTCCAAGTGATATAATTTATATGTCCTGCTCCGGAACCAGAAATGGTGTATGCTATATGTATAATTGAGGACATATAACATTAGCAAGTATTCGAGGGGGGATGTCTATGATAAGTAATATCTTAACTATTGCATCTTTTGTTGTGCTCGTTTTAAGCTCTATTATTGATTGTGGCTTCCTGCCCCGATTGCTCGGGGTCAATTAGTTAAAAAAATAGCTCCTAATTTGTTTGAATTAGGAGCTTTGATTTATTATTCTATTCTTGTATCTCCACCACAACCCCCGACTTCAACTCCACAGAAAACCTATCGTCCCAAACGACAATCTCCTTAATCCACCGCCTGGCAAGACTCTCGTCAAACTCGGTAAGCTCGGAATCCTGCTGCTCAATGAACTCGTTTAACTCGTTGATACGCTTGACCTGCTCGTCACGGACGGCGGTGTCGGTGAAGTTCTTCTGTTTCATCTCACGAAGCTGGAATATCTCATCGGCGATGTCGTTGTAGTCCTCCTTGCGGGACGCATGGTTGATAAGCTCCTGCTGAAGTTCAGCTAGACGCTTGTCTATCTCCAAAGCCTGCTCATCTTCATACCCACTAAGCACCATTGCAAGGTTGTCACGAAGCCGCTTCTGATAGGTGCTTCTGCTGCCGAGCATTTCATTGAATGCCTGCACGACCACATTTTTCAGCACTTCTTCGTTTACCGTCCGAGCGTGACATATTACGCCTGTCGGCTGCAAACGGCTAAGGCAACGCCAAACGATTGAACGGCAGCCATGATTGTTCCAGTGAACACGGCGAAACAGCTCGCCGCACTCCCCGCAGACTATCATCTGCGAAAACACATGATTACTACTGAAACCGTGCTTTCTCCCGTTAGGGCTGACCTTTACAAGCCTGCGGCGCACAAGTTCGTCCTGCACCCGCATAAAAATCTCTTTTGGAATAATAGCTTCGTGGTCGTTCTCGACATAGTACTGCGGCAATATTCCGTTGTTCTTTATGCGCTTTTTGGAAAGATAATCCACCGTGTATGTCTTTTGCAGAAGTGCATCGCCCATATACTTTTCGTTGCGCAGTATCTTTGCAACCGTGCTTGTATGCCAACGTGGATTTCCTGCGCCGGTTAGTATGCCGTCACGCTCCAGACCGGCGGCGATTTTGTCTGTGCTGTAACCGTCAAGGTATTCACGGTAAATTCTCCGCACCACCTCTGCCTGCTCCGGATCAATTACAAGCCTGCCGTTCTCGTCCTTGGTGTAGCCGAGGAAACGGCTGTGGTTAACCTGCACCTCACCACGCTGATAGCGGAACTGCAAGCCCAGTTTCACATTCTGACTAAGCGACTGCGATTCCTGTTGTGCCAGCGATGCCATTATCGTAAGCAGGACTTCGCCCTTTGCGTCCAGCGTGTTGATATTCTCTTTCTCAAAGAACACAGGGATATTCCTGTCCTTAAGCTGACGTATGTATTTCAGGCAGTCAAGCGTGTTACGGGCAAATCGGCTTATGGACTTTGTGATAATCATGTCGATTCTGCCGTCCATACAGTCGGCTATCATACGGTTGAATTCCTCACGCTTTTTGGTATTCGTGCCGGAGATACCGTCATCGGCGTAAATACCCGCAAATGCCCATTCGGGGTTTCGGGTGATCTGCTCTGTATAATGCGACACCTGCGTTTCGTAGCTGGTCGCTTGCTCATCGCTGTCCGTGCTGACGCGGCAGTACGCAGCCACACGCAGCTTTGGTTTTTCCGTTTCATTCTGCTGTGAGTTAGCCCGCTGGGGTCTTGCCGGGATTATCGTTATGTTACTCAATGTTCGTCACCTCTGTCTTTATCAATCCATACATATATTCTGCCTGCTGAACAGGGTCCTCGAAATACTCCTCTGCGCTTATAAAAGTGAACCGCACAGGGACATTCACCGACCGTTCTTTTCTTACATGACCGTTTCTGCCGAGCCGTTCAGCACGGCTTTGAAGTTCCTCAGCTGCAGCATTGAACATCTCCTCGCTGATTATCGGAGGGTAAAAGTCATCTCCCAAGTAGCGGCGGTTCCGCAACATCAGTTTGATAGTGCCGTGATTTCCTGTGATACCTGCGTTTTCGGCCGCTTTTTTCAGCGAATCGCCGCTGAGGTAGTTTTCAAATAATCTCCGAACCTGCTCTGCCGCAGTTTCATCAACCGCCGCTTTTCCGTTCTCAATACGATAGCCGTAAGGAATATGCTCCACTCTACTCATCAATCCTTTCTCTGAGCGTCAGCCCACATTTCAGCGCAAAGCCGATCTCATTGCGAGAAAATGCACAAATGCGGTCAACCAGTTTTGAAAACAAGTCTGCGTCAAATTCCATGAACATTCTCCCACGCTCGACCAGTTTTATCAGCCGCTCGGTTTCTTTCAGCTTTGCGCCATCGCCTGCGACCGAACTGCTGAGCGTATCAATTTCAGCGCGGTATTCATCGGTCTGAGCCATTATTGCGTTCAATTCTCGAGCGAAAAGCGCCCTATCAATGAAACCGTTCGCCATAAGTCGTGTAAGAGTTTCCTGCTGACCCGTATTCTGCTCAATCAACAGCCGAAGCTGCTGTATTTGCTGAATGCTGCTGTCCGTTGACGAACTGCGTAACGTCAGCAAATACGGCTTCAAAATCAGCTTGTGACCGAAAACCAATTTGTTCATCATTGTAACAAAAGCAAGTTTGATGTCATCGTCCCTGATAAACTTCATTGAACAGCTTTCCTTATTATATATGTGAGTGCTGCAGCACCACGCTTCATACGTTTCACCGCCAATCCTGTGAGTTCTGTGCTTTAGCGTAGCGCCGCACTCACCGCAGACTATCTTTCCCGAAAAGCAATACCGCAGCTGATACTTGTGGCTACCCTTAGTAACGTTCTTTTCAACGGAGTGTCTGTCTATCAAAGCAGAAGCTGATTCAAAGTCAGCCTTGCTGATTATCCCCTCGTGATGATCAGCAACAAGATACTTATCCAACTGTCCGTAATTCACGCAGCGGCGAAAAGACTCATCTGTAAATGTTTTCTGAAAAACTGCGTTTCCTGTGTAATTCTCATTTTTCAAAATTCTGAGAATACTAGACTGACACCAGCGCTTTCCACGGGCAGGAGCAATATTATCCGAATCCAGCCCTCTCGCAATGTTCATCACTCCTTTTCCCGAAAGATATTCAGCAAAAATGCGCTTTACAATTTCCGCTTGTTCATTATTTACTTCAAGCCGCTCGCCGTTCCAGCTATACCCATACGGCGGTGGGTTCATTTTGTATGTGTCGCTCTGAAACCGCTGTCTTATCGACCACTTTTCGTTACCGGATATTGACACAGATTCGCTCTCTGCAAGGCTGCTGAGAACCGCAAGCACCAGCTCGCTTTCCATTGAAGTGGTGTTGATATTCTCCTTTTCAAAATATATTGCTACATTTATTGCAAGCAGTTTTCGCACCATTTCAAGGCAGTCAGTGGTATTTCTCGCAAATCGGCTGACCGACTTTGTGACGATAAAGTCGATTTGACCTGCTTCGCAATCGGAAAGCAGCCGCATAAGTTCAGAGCGCTTTTCCTTTTTAGTACCGCTTATTCCCTCGTCATAGTACAGCCCTGCGAATTTCCAGTTTTCATGCGCCTGAATGTAGGTTTCATAGTGCTTCTTCTGTTCAGCAAGGCTTTCAAGCTGATCGTCAGAATCTGTCGACACACGACAGTATGCCGCAACACGGAGCTTTTTCTCAGAACCCGTAGCACGTTGATTGGCTTCAATTTTTGTTACAGTTTTCATTTTTTCACCTCTCTTCGGTGTTGACATATTAACTCTAAACCGAGATATAATCAACGTATTTTCGGTAATATCTCGACATTCATAGGTAAAAAAGTACGGCGGTTAAGAGCGGTCAGTTTGTTGAATTCGTCAACTGTGATAAGACCCTCGGATTTCAGCTTTTCTGCAATGTGCTGTGCCAT
>CALBGD010000443.1 GCA_937893735.1 uncultured Clostridia bacterium
GTTCACCTTGTCCATCTCCTGACTTTTGGCGGAGAGCATGATTATGCCTATCTCGCTGCTCTGCTCCCTTATCCAGCGGCAGAGCGCGAAGCCGTCCATTCCGGGCATCATGATGTCCAGCAGGGCAACGTCGAAATTGCCCTTCTGCTCGGTGTAGACCTTCACCGCGTCCTCGCCGCAGGAAACGTCCACCACATCGTAGCCACTTCTAACAAGATTTATCACAACGAAGTCGCGGATAGCGTCCTCGTCCTCGCAAACAAGAATTCTTTTCATATTACCCTCTCACAGAATTATCAGGCTGTTCTGGAGCTCGCTCTCAGTAAGGGCAAGGGTGCCGGTCAGGTAGCCCGTGCTCTCCTTTATGCATATCACGCTCTCCTCGTTTTCGCCTATCATGCGGAAATCCTTGGAGTTCACAAGCCGCTCCGTGTCCTCTTTGTCTATCGTCCGTATGCGCAGGAGTTCTGTGCTTTTGTCCACCACCACGCCCTTTTCGGCGCTGTACGAGATGAATATTATTTCATTGTCCTGCGAATTGACCACTGCGGAGACTATCCCCTGCCAGCGGCTGGGGAATATCAGCGCGAAGTTGTACTTGCTGCTGTAATAGCTGTAAAATCTGCGCTTGTAGGTGTTGTTTTCCACGCCGTACCACTCGACCGCGCAGAGCTGCTCCGACTTCTGGAGCGTCTCGTAGCCCGGCAGCGGCGTCATTGAGGGTATCTCCACATATCCGTCGCCGTCGATGTCCCGGCAGCGGATATCGGTCATGTAGTCGTTCGTGAACCTCGAGATAAGGTTGTATGCTGTGCCGTCCGCGCCGACCCTGCGGTTGACCGGACTGGTTATGCGGCTTCCGGTGCAGTATACAACGTCCGTGCCGTACTGCCCGCCGCCCTTGGAGTAATCAAGGAACAGCGCCGTCGTACCTTCGAACAGCTCTCCCTTTGTCACGCCGATGTAATCCGCCGCAACGCCGCTGAGCCGGGTCTCGCTGAGCTTCCGGAACCCATCGTCCGTGCGGGTGAACATCATCGCCGTCGCCATCTGGGACACCTTGTCCGGGACCACTGTCACAAGCTCCTGCTCGCCGTCGGCGTTGAGGTCGATGACCTCCATACAGGAATAGCTGGAACTGTACAGCTCCGACATTATTCCGTCCGCGTAGTCCAGCACGCTTACCGTCTTTTCAGTCTGGTTCAGCATGGAGTAGCACACGATGATCTCCGTGGAATCGCAGCTCCCAAGATTTGCGAAGCTGATGCTGTCCACCTCGCTGCCGACGCACGCGAGGTCGTAGACCGCCTCCCACTTTCCCTCGGCGTTCTTGTCGAGGACTTTCAGCCGCAGCGCGCTCTCGCCGGACTGCACCGACTGGCTCTCGTAAAACACCAGCGCCTCGTCCCCGGGGTCCGAGTCGATGTCCTGAAGCACGAACGCCGAGCGGAAGTCGCCGCCCCGCGGGTATTTCAGCCGTATTGAGCTGCCGGAGCTGTTTATCAGCGCCTGATATATTTCGCTCTGCTCCTGCGTGAGCTTCGGCGCGGTTAGGAGATTCTCCACCGAAGCCCCGGAGCACCCGGTCAGCGCCAGCGCCGCCATGACCGCCGCCGTTACGCGGAGCATTTTCCTATGACCTCTGACCGGAAACACCACCTGTCTATAATTTACCCTTGCTCAGTCCTGAGCGCTGTCGTTATCTTCCGCCATTTCAGGCTCTGCCTGCGCTGTAAGCTCAGCGGAATCGGCAGGCTCAGCCTCCGTCTCCGCCGCCTCTGCTGGCTTATCGGAGGGCTTCATATACAGCGCGACGAGCGTCACAACGATGAACACTCCCGCCGCCATAAGCGGAGCCGGAACGAAGCTCATGTAATACGCGTGGTCGCCGTGACCCATCTGGTAGAGCATTTCCGCCTGAGTTTTGCTTGTAACTATGCGGGAGGCCGCCTCAGCAGGGCCGGCAAGCGCCATGAATATCACAGCAAGGCCGTTTCCGAGGATAGTGACCGCAGATACCGCTCCGGTGACCGCGAGCGCCTGACGTGTGCGCTTTCCCTCGTTGCCGGAGAGGAACGCCGCAAGCTGCATGAAGAACACCGCCGCAAACACCATGCACATACAGTTGATGAGGTACTCCGGAACGGTGGTGACTGCCATATTTTCAAGGAACACGTTTATTCCGCAGAGGGTGTAGTACACCGCTCCGGCGGTCAGCGAGAAGCCGAGCCCCGGCTTGAATTCCTTCTTGTAGAGGATAACGAACGCGGAGACCAGCATAATTCCGCCGAACAGGAAATTCACGACCATCATGAACGGGGACGGCGAGATGTTGCTCCCCTCGGGAATGACCGCCTCGGCGTAGCCTGAATACAGCGCGCCCATCGCCGGCAGCAGGAGCCCGAATCCGACAGCGCCGGCCCTGCCGTCAGTCACCTGAGATACCTCGTTAGTGTAGAGCGCGGAGCCCTTTTTCCTGTCGAGCACCGCCGCGGCGATCGCGGCGATCAGGGTGACTCCGACCGCCAGCCAGAAGCAGGCATTCATAAAGAAGCCGTTATCGTCCTTTAGGAATCCCATCGTCATATCCGTGCCAGCGCCTATCTGGGCGGCTCTTGCCGCGAAAGCCAGAGCCCACGCCGGGATAATAAGCCACAGCCCAAGTCTGCTGTTTTTATTCATGATCTGTTATGCTCCTTGTAAAATACAAAACTGTAAATGATATCCGTAAATCGCGGCAGTACAGCCGTGCGGACATATCTCATTTTATTTTATCACATATCAAAATATAATTCAAGTCTTTTTTTCGCCCAGAACGAGTTTTCACAAGAATTACACCCGGAATTTAAAAAAGGGACTGCCGCTGCTGGCAGTTTCTCAGCTTGTCGAAAAAATAAAAATCAGGCTGTCGAGAAGCCCTCAGATTCTAGGAAGCGGCATATCGGCTAGGCTTTGTGCCTGCCGTATATGCCGCTGACGACGAAGATGAGGGTTTATCGACAGCCTGAGGACTGCCGTTGCTGGCGGTCCCTGCAAATATTACTTACGAACGACCTTGTGATAGATCTTCTTGCCCTTGCGGATAATTACCTCCGGGTCAATGGTTATCTGCGCGTTTGCGTCCTCGATGACAACATCGTTGACAGCCACGCCCTTGCCAGCTACGAGGGTCCTCGCCTCGCGCTTGGAGCCGGCAAGCTTTGTTGCGGTCAGCAGGTCGAGTATTCCGATTGTGCCGTCCGGGAGCTCAAGCTCGGTGGTGGGCATATTCGCGGAATTTCCGCCGTTTCCGCCGAACAGGGCCTTTGCCGCCTCGAGGGTCTTGTTGGCTTCCTCCTCGCCGTGGACAAGCTTTGTCAGCTCGTACGCGAGTATCTCCTTAGCCTTGTTGAGCTGGCTTCCCTCCCAGCCGGACATTGACTCGATCTCCTCGATAGGCAGGAATGTAAGCATTCTTATGCACTTCATTACGTCCGCGTCAGCAACGTTTCTCCAGTACTGGAAGAACTCGAACGGAGAGGTCTTTTCCGGGTCGAGCCATACGGCGCCCTTTTCGGTCTTGCCCATCTTCTTTCCCTCGGAGTTCAGCAGGAGGGTGATGGTCATTGCGTGAGCGTCCTTGCCGAGCTTCTTTCTGATGAGCTCGGTGCCGCCCAGCATATTAGCCCACTGGTCGTCGCCGCCGAACTGCATATTACAGCCGTACTTCTGGAACAGCATATAGAAGTCGTAGCTCTGCATTATCATGTAGTTGAACTCGAGGAACGTCAGACCGCGCTCCCAGCGCTGCTTGTAGCACTCGAAGGAAAGCATCTTGTTTACGCTGAAGCACGCGCCTACCTCGCGCAGAACGTCGATATAGTTGAGGTTCATCAGCCAGTCCGCGTTGTTTACCATGATGGCCTTGCCGTCGGAGAAGTCGATGAAGCGGCTCATCTGCTTCTTGAAGCAGTCAATGTTGTGCTGAATGGTCTCCGGGGTGAGCATCTTTCTCATGTCGGACTTGCCGGAGGGGTCGCCGATCATTCCGGTGCCGCCGCCCAGAAGCGCGATGGGCTTGTTTCCCGCCATCTGGAGCCTCTTCATCAGGCACAGCGCCATGAAGTGTCCAACGTGCAGTGAGTCCGCAGTCGGGTCGAAGCCGATGTAGAAGGTCGCCTTGCCCTCGTTTATCATCTTCTTGATCTCTTCCTCGTTGGTCACCTGCGCGATAAGTCCGCGTGCTACTAATTCGTCATAAAGCGTCATTTGTGTTACTCCTTGTTATGTTTAATTTTGATTTTACCCTTTGTATTACCTGGATAAGCTCCCATAAGCGATGGAAACTCTTTTAATTTCCATTGATATCACGTCCCTTCGCTGTATTTATCATTTGTTTGCTTCAAGCCATTTTTTCAGGAGATCAACGCCGATTCTGCCGTGGCTGAGAAGCTCCACCGCCTTATTCTCATCGAACCACCCGGCGGACTTCACCTCGTTATCGCTCAGCCGGAATTCCCCGCGCTCCACCCGGCAGGCATAGCCCAGCATGAGATTATCATGCTTCGGGTAGTACCAGCTCCCGACATAGCGGAGTTCCTGAGCCTCCAGCCCGGTCTCCTCGCGTATCTCGCGCAGCGCGGTCTGCTCGGCGGTCTCCCCCGCGTGAATGACCCCCGCCACACAGACGAAATTCTTGGTCGCGTAGGTCTGCTGTATCAGCGCGTAATTCCCCGCCCCGTCATGGAGCAGGCAGATAACGCAAGGGTATGAGAAGCTGAACCACGGCCGTCCGCACCTCTCGCAGAACGGCACCTCGCCCTCGTCGCCTATCTCTTTCCCGGAAAGCTCCCCGCCGCACTGCGGGCAGAATCTGAACTGCATATCATCACCTCGCGGTTAGTTTTCCCGAAAAAATCCCGAATACGCAAAACGCCCCCCATGAGCCGAAGCTCACAGAGGGCGAATCATCGCGGTACCACCTCAGTTTGCGGGAATCCCCCGCCTCGAAAGCTGTAACGGGCATACCCGTGCGGAGCTACCCACGCAAACGCGCTTCACACCGCCGCTCAGGGAGGTAATTCATCACACGGGCTCCTGCCGCTTCGCACCGAACAGCGGCTCTCTGAAAGGAGCTACCGGGACTACTTGATTCCCGTCAACACTTTTAATATTAATTCAGAATTCCGAATTCCGCATTATTTTAAAGTTGATCTGCTATTTCGAGAACCAGCTTTTCGCTCTTCTCCCAACCAAGGCAGGGGTCGGTGATGGACTTGCCGTAAACGCCGTCTCCGACTTTCTGCGCGCCATCCTCGATGTAGCTCTCTATCATCAGACCCTTTACCATGCTCTTTATCTCCGGAGAGTGGCGCATGGAGTGGAGTATCTCGTTTGCAATGCGAATCTGCTCCATGTACTTCTTGCCGCTGTTGGAGTGGTTTGTATCCACTATGCACGCCATGTTCTTGAGGTTCTTCTCCTGATACATATCGTACAGCAGCTTTAAATCCTCGTAGTGATAGTTCGGGATAGTCTGGTCGTGCTTGTTCTGCGCTCCGCGGAGGATAGCGTGCGCCAGCGGATTGCCGTCTGTGTTGACCTCCCAGCCGCGGTAGATGAACGTGTGGCTGCTCTGAGCCGCACGGATAGAGTTCAGCATGATGGAGATAGTGCCGCTGGTAGGATTCTTCATGCCGCAGGGGCACTCCATTCCGCTGGCGGTAAGGCGGTGCTCCTGGTCCTCGACTGAACGCGCGCCTACTGCGACATAGCTGAGTATATCGGACAGGTAACGGTAGTTCTCGGGATAGAGCATCTCGTCAGCGCATACAAGACCAGTCTCTTCGATGGCGCGGGTGTGGAGCTTGCGCACATGGATAAGACCCTCCAGCATATCCTCGCCCTTGGTTGGGTCGGGCTGGTGAATCATGCCCTTGTAGCCCTCGCCGGTGGTCCTGGGCTTGTTGGTGTATATTCTCGGAATGATGATTATCTTGTCCTTAACCTGCTCCTGAAGTCTGGAAAGGCGGCAGGTGTAGTCCATTACGGAATCCTCGTTATCCGCAGAGCACGGACCGATTATCAGCAGGAACTTGTCAGATTTCCCGGTGAACACATCCGCAATCATTGCGTCGCGCTCAGTCTTTATCGCCTTTATCTTGTCGCTCAGCGGGTAAAGCTCCTTTATCTCCTTCGGAACCGGGAGCTTTCTGCGGAAATTCATTGACATTCTATGTTTTTCTCCTTCTTTTGCAATAAATCTAGAGCTATTATATCACCATCTCTGCAAAATGTCAAGGGGAAATTGACCGCAGTTCTAAGTCTTGCGCTCCATGTGGCGGCGCACCTTTTCCTCGTACATGGCGCGGTCCGCCGCGGTTATCGCGGAATCCAGCCGCGCCTGCTCCGCCGGGAAGAGAGAGGAGCCCATGCTTGCCGACAGCCGGTAGGGCCTTGCAAGCTCCGCGCTTCTCTTTTCGAGCCGCTCATGCATTCTTTCCGCGCGGGAACGGAGATTCTCCTCCGTGAACTTCCCCACGCCTATCATGTAGAACTCGTCGCCGCCCGCGCGCACACATATCTCCCCGGGGAACGCCACCTCCCTGAGAACTCCCGCAAGCGCAGTTATGGCAACGTCCCCGTCTGCATGGCCGTAGACATCATTGATGTACTTGAGCCTGTCCATGTCCACGACCGTCACGGCAAGGATATCCCCGGGCTTTGCGGCGGACAGCATTCCGGTGGATATCTCCTCCATGCCGCGGCGGTTGAGCGCTCCGGTCATCTTGTCGTACATGGACATATTCAGCAGACTGTGCTGTATCCTCATCATCTCCAGAGCATTGTTGATATATCGCAGCCAGTTGCGGTAGACAAGACTTATGACCGGGCAGTCGAATCCGCACTGCAATACGGCATAGCCGTAGGGACGGTCGTTGAAATGCACCGATGAGAAATAATACACCGTCGGCTCGTCGTCGCTTCCTATCCCCGGGATAAGCTCCCGCCTGTCGAAGCGTATTTCCTCGCAGGGCTTGTAGAATCCTGTGTGCTCCTTTGGAGTAGTATAGACCGCTATGCCCATTTCCTGCGGGAATCCGTGCCGTATCTCCTCGTTGGTCAGCCAGTCAGGGTAAAGGCACAGCCAGTACTGCCTGAACGGACGGATATAATAAGTCGAACTGTACACCGCAAGGAAGCACTCCTCGACAGACCGGCTTCCTGAAAGGCGCTCGCTGACGTAGCCCTCGAGCAGCGCCCCGATATCCATGCTGCCGATAAGCCCGTTGGAGCCGTAGTCCCGGTTGAGGTAATACAGCGAATCCCGGAATCTCCCGATAAAGCTGCTGACCTCCATTTTGCACGGACAGGTGAGCCCGGTGTGTATGCGCAGCTTCTTCACGTCATACGGAATAATTTCCGCTTCCGGCTCCATCATCGCGCGCAGCCAGTTCACAGCCTCCATCGCGATGTACTCGTCATTGGAATCAAACGTGGTCACCGGAATGGGGTTTATCTGCGCCTCCTGAGTAGCGTCGTAGCCAGTCACCATGACCTGCTCCGGTATCTTCACGCCGCCCTCTGAAAGGCGGTTCACAAGACCTATCGCCATGTGGTCGCTGGCAGAAACCACCGCCTGCGGGAGCTTCCGCTTCCCGGAAAGGAACTCGTCCGCGAGCGCCGCCCCGCCCGGATACCAGAAGTCGCCGTAATATATGCTGTCCTCCGTCACCGGGAGCCCCTCCGCCTGCATAGCCCTGAGGAATCCGCTGAGCCTGTCCTCGGCGATAGCGTGACCCTTCGGCCCGCTGAGGAACATGATGTCCTTACAGCCGTGGTCTATCGCGTGCCGGGTTATCCAGTAAAAGTCGTCTGACTGGCTGAGATTCACCACCGGGTAGTCCCCGAATGGCTCCACCAGCGCGATCACCGGCTTGCGGCACTTTTTCTTAAGATCTGCGAGAATGTGCTTTTCCAGCCTGTCCGGTGCGTTGCCCTCCCGCAGAAGGAGCGGATCAACGATAACTCCGTCGAGGATATCGAAGTTTATCAGCTCGTATATATTTTCCTCTCCGCTCAGATAATTCTTATAGAAGCTGCACGCCGTCACCATGGACGCAAATACTGCGATGTCGTAGTCGTACAGCTTGCAGCGCTGGAACATTCCTTTCAGGATCCTGCGGCAGTGTGCAGCTTCCGGATTGGAGGTAATCAGTCCGATGAGCTTTCTCTTTCTATCTTTCAAAAGTATCCGCCTCCCTTATAAACCAGATATACACAGAATAGTTTATCACAAGTCAAGGTTTTTTTCAACCCCCTGAAGAGGAAAATTATACAAAAAAATCACCGTCTATTGACAACTATCTGCCATGGTGATATAATAAAATATGTATATCCGGGCGAAGATCCGGAAAAATTGCCCACAGAAAAACGGGGTGCCGTATGGTCTTTTCAGATTTATTCTTTTTATATATATTCCTGCCTGCTGCGGCGCTCTGCTACGCCCTCGGCAGGTGCGCGGACAGCGCCCGGCTGTCTTATGCGGAGGGACGCTCGAGGTTCCGGATAACTCATTACTGTCCGTATTCCAACGCCGTGCTGATAATATTCTCGCTGATCTTCTACGCGTGGGGAGAGCCGGTGTATGTCGCGCTGATGGTGGTCAGCGTGCTGATGAACTACGCCGTGGGGCTCTGCATAGACCGCGGAAAGCGAAAATCAAAGCCCGCGCTCGTCATCGGGCTGATTCTCAACATCGGCATGATAGCGGTGTTCAAGTACGCGGATCTCCTTGCGGATACGCTGAATTTCTTCGGGCTCAGCGTCCCGAAGCCCGGAATAGCCCTGCCCATTGGGATAAGCTTCTTCACGTTTCAGGCGATATCCTACATCGTGGACGTCTACCGCGGCGAAGTCCGCGCCCAGCGGAGCTTTCCCGCGCTGCTTCTGTATATTTCGATGTTCCCGCAGCTCATCGCGGGGCCTATCGTGCGTTACTCCACCATTTCCGCGGAAATAAACCGCCGCAGCATTTCCTTTGACGACATCGCAGAGGGCTCCTTCCGGTTCCTTATCGGGCTCGGAAAAAAGGTGATCCTCGCGAATCAGCTCGGGGAGCTGTCCTCGGCGTTCCTTGACGGGGACTTCTCCTCCCTTTCGGCGGGAGGCGCATGGCTGGGGCTCATAGCCTACACATTCCAGATTTACTTCGATTTCTCGGGATATTCCGACATGGCGATAGGCATGGGGCGCTGCCTTGGCTTCCACTTTGACGAGAACTTCCGTAACCCCTATATCTCGCTGACGATAACCGAATTCTGGCGGCGGTGGCATATCTCCCTCGGCAGTTTCTTCCGGGATTACGTCTACATTCCCATGGGCGGAAACCGCAGGCACCAGCCGCTGAACATTCTGGTGGTGTGGTTCCTGACAGGACTGTGGCACGGCGCAAGCTGGAATTTCGTGCTCTGGGGACTGTATTTCGGCGTAATTATCCTGCTCGAAAAATACACTATAATAAAAGTGCAGAAAAAAATACCGAAAGTAATTCTGCATTTATACAGTCTGTTCATCATAGTATTCGGCTGGGCGATATTCTATTTCACCGACCTCGGCAGGCTCAGGGAGTTCATCGGCATTCTGTTCGGGAACGGCTCCGCCGGCGCGTGGGACCTCGTGGCGCAGAACCAGCTCACCGGAAACCTGTGGCTGCTCATTGCGGCCGTGATATGCTCGCTCCCGCTGGGAAGCCTTATCCGTATGTACTACGACAGGGCGGCAGTGAAGCCCGGCGCGGGCGCGGAAGTCCTGCTGACCGCCGGAAAGACCGTCAGCGCCGTAGCACTGCTGGCAGTCAGCACACTCCTGCTGATAGGCAGCACCACGAACCCGTTCCTCTATCTGAGATTCTGAGGTAAGAAATGAAGCCAAACAAGAAAAAATACAGGGAGCCGAAAACTCCGAAACGCCGCCGCGCTTCCAACATGGTGTATCTCGTCACCACGCTTCTGGCGTTCGAGTGCGTCGGCATGGGACTGCTGGTGTTCCCACGGAGCACGGAAAGCATCACCGAAAAGCGCGAGCTGAAAAAGTTCCCGGAGCTCTCTGCGGACAGCTATTTCAGCGGAGATTTCACTGCGGGAGTTTCCGAGTGGTTCAGCGACACAGTGCCGTTCCGGGACGAGCTGACGGATATGTCCACCCAGCTCCGGGAGCTGAAAGGCTTCCGGCAGGACGGGATACGCCTGCACAACGTAGGCTCCGTGCAGACCAGCGCCCCGGAGGAAAGCGAGCCGCAGACCTCCGCGCCGGAGCAGGAAGAAAAAACGGACTCCAGCTCTGCGCCTGAGGATACCGCGAAAACCTCCGAAGCTCCCGAAAGCAAGCCCGCCCAGACAACGGCGCAGACCACCTCCGCGCCTGATATTTTCGACCCTGACAAGGACATAAATCCGG
>CALBGD010000444.1 GCA_937893735.1 uncultured Clostridia bacterium
GAGGCGGCGTTCCTGCCGGTGCTGACCCGCCTGTGGGAGAACCCCTCCCAGAGCGTGGGAGTGCTCTACCTCTCACCGCTGAAAGCGCTGATAAACGACCAGTTCGTCCGGCTGGAGGGGCTTCTTGAGGAAGCGAACATTCCCATAACCAAATGGCACGGGGACGCCTCCGCCGCCGCAAAGAAGCGCGTATTAAAGCGCCCTCAGGGGATCATACAGACCACACCGGAATCCCTTGAAAGTATGCTGATGCACAACTCCAGCGGAGCTTACAGGCTGTTCTCCGACCTGCGCTTCGTCATCATCGACGAGGTGCACTACTTCATGGATAACGACCGCGGATTACAGCTGCTATGCCTGCTGGAGCGGCTCTCGCGGCTCATCGGCTACCACCCGCGCCGTATAGGGCTTTCAGCGACTCTCGGCGACTGCCGCAGCGCGGAGCAGTGGCTCAACACCGGCAGCGGCAGGCGCTGTATCACCCCCAAAGTACACGAAAAGGGCAGAACTCTGCGGCTCTCCGTGAAGTTCTTCCCGATAAAGGAGAAGATACCGAATTCCGACAGCAAGGTGCTGCTCCAGAACTACTACGACTACCTGTTTGAGAGCACATGGAACAAGCGCTGTATCCTCTTCTCCAACTCCAAGGGTGAAGTCGAGGAGAACATCGCCCACCTTAAACGCATAGCCGCCGAGCGCCGCCTGCCGGACAACTACCTTATCCACCACGCGAATATTTCCTCCGCCCTGCGGGAGTTCACCGAGCAGAAAATGAAATCCTCCGAGCAGCCGATTTGCACCGGAGCCACCGTCACGCTGGAGCTTGGCATAGACTTAGGCTCCCTTGAACGGATAGTCCAGACCGGCTGCCCGCTGACCGTTTCCGGGCTGGTGCAGAGGCTCGGGCGCACCGGCAGGCGCGGCGGCATCGCGGAAATGCGCTTCGCGTTCCGGTGGGACATGAGCCTGCCGCCGCAGGAGTTCTACAAGGAGATAAACTGGGACTTCGTGATGTGCATTGCAATGATACTGCTCTACACCCGCGAAAGGTGGATAGAGCCAATGTACCTCCCGAAGCTGCCGTACAGCCTGCTCTACCACCAGACCATGAGCTGGCTCTCCTCGCAGGGCAGCGTGAAGCCCCCGGAGCTTGCGCGGTATATCCTCACCCTGGGCGTATTTAAGAACGTCACCAAAGAGGATTACCTGATCCTCCTGCGGCATATGCTGGAAAACGGTCAGATAGAGCGCGGCGAGGACGGCGGACTCCTTGTCGGGGAAAAGGGCGAAGCCGCCGTGAACAATTACGAGTTCCTCGCGGTGTTCTCTGTGCCGTCTGAATTCTCCGTGCGGTGCAACGCCGAGGAGATAGGCACCGTGCAGACCCCATTCCCTGAAAAAGCGCAGTTTGCGCTGGCAGGTCAGGCATGGGAGGTCACTGAGCTGGACATGAAGGAGCGCCGTATCTTCGTAAAGCATATCCCCGGAATTTCCGCGAATATGTGGCAGGATACCGGAAACGAGTACGTCCACACAAAGGTAATGAAGAAAATGCAGGAAGTTCTGTGCAGCGACGAGGAATACGCGTTCCTTGACGACTCCGCGAAAAAGCGCCTTTCCGACATACGCAGAGCCTGCCGCGCCGCCGCAAGGGCTCAGGAAGTCCCAGAGACTGACCACAGGTTAGGCTGGAGCAGTGTTTCCGCTTATTCCATCAGCAGAGCCGTGCAGATAACTCCGACCCTGTACGCGGTGTTCCCGTTCCTTGGGACGCGCGCCTGCATGGCGCTGATGTACGAGCTGCGGCAGAGGGGATTCGGCGCGAACGTGTGGGTGCACCGATACATTCCCGTATGCATTGAGGTAAAGACGGACCGCAGCCTTGCGGAGCTTGAAGCCGCGCTATCCGAGATAAAGCTGAACGGCGCGGACAAATATTCTTTCCGCATACCCGACAACTGCGAGATAACCGGAAAATACAACGACTATATCCCCCGGGAGCTTCTGCGGAAGCAGTACGTTGAGGACTACCTCGACGCGGAGGATATGAAACTGAATCTTTAGGAGGAAATACAATGAAGCTGATGTTTGCGTCCGACATTCATGGTTCGGCGTTATACTGCGAAAAAATGCTGGAGGCATTCCGGCGGGAGGGCGCGGAGCGCCTCTGCCTGCTGGGGGATATCCTCTACCACGGCCCCCGCAACGACCTGCCGGAGGGTCACGCGCCGAAAAAGGTCATCGCCATGCTGAACCCCATGAAATCGCAGCTTATGTGCGTCCGCGGCAACTGCGACACCGAGGTGGACCAGATGGTGCTGGAATTCCCGGTGCTCGCCGACTACGCGCTGATTTTCGAGGGCGGCAGGTGCTTCTACCTAACCCACGGGCATCACTATAACCCGCAGAACCTCCCGCCGCTGAACCCCGGAGATGTGCTGATAAATGGCCACACCCACGTCTTTAAGGCGGAGTGCGTGAACGGCATACACTGCCTGAACGACGGCTCAGTGGCGCTCCCCAAGGAGGGAAAGCCGCGCAGCTACATGATCTACGAGGACGGAACGTTCACCGTGAAGCAGCTTGAATCCGGCGGGGCGCTCCTCACCTACACCATCTGACGGAGGGCGAAATGTCATTCAGTTCTGATATAAAAAAAGAGCTGTGCGCCGTAAAGGAGCTCACGGAAAGGCAGGCTTCCGCAATGCTGTACGGCATAATGTACGCCTCCCGGTTTGAGAACGGCAGACCCGTCATACAGACCGAGAGCCTTGACCTGATGAACGCCGCCGCAGAGCTTATGCGCGCGGTGTTCCCCGGGGTGAAGTTCGGCATAGTCCGGCTGGTGAAGAGCACCGGCTCGCTGTTCACGCTGAAGCTGAAAAGCGGCTGGGAGCAGGCGGCGGAGCGCTTCGGCGGCCTTGAGGAGATAAACGCCGAAGCCGTTGACGGCGCGGACGAGGAAAGCAGCGCGTTCCTGCGCGGTATCTTTGTGACCTGCGGCTCCGTGACCGACCCTAACAAGGAATACCACCTTGAAATGGTGCTCCCGGAAAACCACCGCACCGGCATACTGCTGGATTTCATCACAGAGCACGGAATGGCGGTAAAGGAGACCCTCCGGGCGCACAAGCGCGTGATATACGCAAAGGAGAGCGAGCTCATCGAGGATTTCCTGACCTACATCGGCGCAGCGAATCACTCGCTGGAGATAATGCAGGTAAAGATAATGAAGGACTTCCGCAACCGCGTGAACCGCTCCGTGAACTGCGAGAGCGCGAACCTCGACAAGACCGTCGCCGCCTCCAACAAAAGCGCCGAGGATATCGGATACATATTCCGGACGATGGGCGCCGACTGGCTCTCCCCGGAGCTGAGGGAGACCGCGCAGCTCCGTCTGGACAACCCAGAGCTTTCCCTTTCGGAGCTGTGCGGGCTGTTCCAGAAGCCGATAAGCCGCAGCGGACTCAACCACCGCCTGAAAAAAATCTCGAAAATGGCTGACGAGCTTCGCTCCTCCGAATGATTTCCAGTATTTATTATTGACAAGAGTTTGTTTTTTTGTTATACTGAATATGGAAAAAACTCATTTAGTCCTATGAAAAAACGTAGAGGGAGAATATATGAAAAAGCAGATCATCAGCGCCGCTCTTGCGGTGATACTTTCAGCCGGGATATTCAGCGCACCCGCGCAGGAAATGCTCGGCAGCGTTTCCGTAACCGCTGAGGCGGCTTCGACAGTTTCCGCGCCCAAGGCCTCGAAAAAGGCGGGCACCTACTCAACCTCCGGGGCGTTCACCGTGAAGCTCACCGCTGCGGACGGCGCGCAGATATATTACAGCACCGGCGGTGACTACAAGCTCTACACCAAGGCGCTCAAGATAAGCAAGACCACCACGGTCAGGTGCTATGCGAAGCTGGACGGCGTAAAGAGCAAGACCGTATCCTATACATACAAACTCACGCCTAAGGTGACTTTCTCCAAGGCGGCGGGAAGCTATGACGCGCCCATAACCGTGAAGCTCTCCTCCACTGCCTCCGGCGTGAAGTTCTACTACACGCTTGACGGAAGCAAGCCCTCCACCTCCTCGGCGCTCTGCGACACCACCGGCATTAAGATAAGCAGCAGCGCGAAGCTCCGGGTGCTGGCGGCAAAAAGCGGCTGGACGAACAAGTATTTCTCAAAGGATTACACGATAAAGGGCACCGACAGCGCGGCTTCCTCTGAGACGTCCGGCGTCAGCATTCTGGACGACTACAAGAGCAAGTACGCCTACAACACGCTGACCTCCACCCAGAAGAAGGTTTACGCCGTGTTCTTCGACCTTGCAGGAAAACACGCGGAATCCGGTGATGTATCCTCTTTCAATGCGTCCGGAAACGACGTCAAGCTGGCTTACTGGGCTTTCGACTACGACAATCCGCAGTTCTTCTGGCTGGGCAACGGTTACAGCTACACCATTGACAGCTATGGCATAGCTGCCACTGTCACACCGCAGTACTCCCGCTCCAAATCCGAGGCTGAAAGGCTCCAGAAGCTGTTTGACGAAGCCGCTGACAAGATAATCACAAAGGCGCTCGCGCAGGATAACCTGTTCGACCGCGTAAAGGTGATACACGACTCCATCACCGAGATGACGGAATACACGACAAACGGCATCAGCGCAAAATCCGAGGCGGACGGTCCGCTCATCTACGGACTTGCGCTGTGCGAGGGCTACTCCAAGGCGTTTATGTACCTCTGTCAGGCGGTAGGCATTCCCTGCGTATGCGTTGCAGGCTACGCCAACGAGCCGCATATGTGGAATATGCTGAAGCTTGATGGCGAGTGGTACAACATGGACGTAACATGGGACGACGCCGGAACATACGATTACTTCTGCATTTCCACAAAGAAGATAACCGAGGATCACTCCTTTGACAATCTCTTCCCCATTCCCTCCGCTGCATCGGACAAATACAGCTACAACACCGTCATGGGAATAGAGGAATACAGCACCGCCGACAGCGCGTACAAGGCTCTGCTGTCCGACGCCATGAAGAACTGGGATAACGGCGTATATGAAACGCAGATATCCGTAAAGGCAGGTCTGATGTCCGGGCTGACCTCCAAAATGAACTCCAGCCTTTCCAAGGATCTCACAGCGGCAGGCATACGCTACTCCGGCTGGAGCGCAAGCTATTCCAGCAAGACGCTGACGCTCACGCTCAAGCACTGAACGACCTGAATGCGGCCTCCGCAATAAACGAACCGAGCAGTATCGCAAGGCACACCAGAAAGCGCAGGGTGTATTCCCCCGCCGCAGGACGCGCCGCAACGATACTGCTTTTGTCTGTGGACACCAGCCGCAGCAGCTGTGCGGACATCGCCGCCGAAACTCCCGCGCCGCATATCACGGCACCCACCGAAGCAGCGCAGGACGGTATCAAAAGCGCCGCAGATATCCCGCGCAGCGAAAACGCCCCGGTGAGCGCCGCCCCGGTACCCAGACCGCAGACCAGCGGCACCGTCCACACCAGCATATCCCCCAGCGCGAAGAATCCGAGGATATACTCCGCAAGAAGAAACGCCGCGCCCCACAGCAGCCGCATTCCGAGTATCTCCCAGAAACTGCCCGTGGAACACAGAATGCTCCCGGAATACTCCAGACCGCCCGCTGAAGCGGCGGCAAAGGCTCCTGCGGCTGTGCCTGCGGCGGCAGTCAGCGCGGAGCCGACAGGTATCCGGCAGCGCCTGCGGTATTCACGGTGCACAGCTCTCGGCGGCTCCTCCGCGGTCCCGGCGGGGTCTATCCCCGTTTCAGACGGCTCAGGGAATTTCGGTCGCACCGGACGCACCGGACGCTCCGGACGCTCGGGACGCTCCGGGCGGTCTGCGGCTTGTCCGGCGTGCTGAGCCGGAGTC
Source organism: uncultured Clostridia bacterium (assembly GCA_937893735.1). GTDB lineage: Bacteria > Bacillota > Clostridia > Oscillospirales > Ruminococcaceae > CAG-115. The sequence continues at coordinate 5,906 of CALBGD010000444.1, forward strand.
ATTACCGCGATATTTTCCATAGCTGTTCCCCCTCTCAGAAGATTTATATGCGTGCCGGACAGGTTTATGCCTGCCGGAGAAAGGCGAGAAAATGACAGAGAAAAAGGCGCTCGGAAGAACCCTTACGGTATACCGCGAGGTATGCTCCGCGATACGCGACGGCAGGTGCCGGAAATACGACCCGATACTTGACACCCTTGCCGCCGCGCTGACCCATCTTGATAACGAAAAACAGCCCCTCGCAAAGTGCATAGGAGCTGTTAGGACTGTGATAAAGCAGGCAGAGCCGGAGCTGTACGCCCGGATAAAGCCGCAGCTTTCAATTCTTATGCCTGTGATGAATTACGACTACGACCTCGCAAAGAGGCTCGCCCCGCGGCTGATATCCGGCTGCGACGAGCTCCGGGAAATGCTCGGAAACGGCGAGGAGGAAAGAGCCCGCGCCTACGCGGACGCGCTCCACAACCTGCCGGGATTCATCTTCGGGGAATTCCCCGGGCTGTCCGAGGAGAGGTTCGACCAGCTCATTTTCGGCTATTACAAGAGGAAATACGAATCATAATAGATGGGGGAGCTGAAAACCGCTCCCCCTATATTTATATCATCTTGATATACTCGTCCAGCTCCCGGACGAAAATATCCGCAAACTCTCTCACGTCTCCGCGCGGAGCGGTATTTTTATCGTAAACTCCCACCACGGTGAAGCCCGCATTGTGCGCGGTTTCGGCGCAGTAGGCGGAGTCCTCCACGACAACGCATTCCTCCGGGGAGGTTCCCAGCCGCTGCGCCGCCTGATAGTAGATATCCGGCTTGTCCTTGTGGGCTCCCGCCTCGGTGCAGTCGATGTAGAACTCAAAATACTTCTCCAGCCCATATTTCTTCATAAACGGCTCAGAGACCCACTTGTCCGTTGCGCTTGCAATGCACATCTTGACTCCGCGCGACCGCAGGAGCTCCAGAAGCTCCAGCGCGCCGGATTTCGGCTCGATCATATCGGCATATCTCGTTTTCATGAGGCGGCGAACTTCATTCATGCGTTCCTCGTCATAGCGCTCGTCCTCGCTGAAACTGGAATACCACCAGCCCATGCTGTCCGCAAGAGTTCCGTCAAGGTCAAATATGTAGTACATCTTCATGCTGTTCCCCTTATTCGATTATCCCGTAGCCGAGCTTCATTTCAAGTATTCTCATGACTGATTCGTCCAGCCGCTCCTCCGTTATCTTACCGGAATCCACCGCCTCGGTCAGCGATTTCACCGCGCTCTGATAGTCCGTACAGCACAGCAGGTCGGCTCCCGCAAGGAACGCCGTCACCGCTGCTTCGTCCTCGCCGCAGTATTCCTCCACCGCGCCCATCGAAAGGTCGTCCGTCATGATAACGCCGCTGAATCCCAGCTCATCGCGGAGCAGTGTGTACATCTCCGGGGAAAGCGACCCGGGCAGGCTTTCGTTCACGCATTTCACGATGTTGTGGGACACCATCACCACCGGAGCGCCTGCGGATATACCCGCCCGGAACGGCTCCAGGTCAAGGCTGTCCAGCTCGGACATGGGGCGCTCGTCTATGGATATCCCGGTATGCGTATCGGAGTTGTCCCCATAGCCCGGAAAGTGCTTCAGCGTGCAGACAACTCCGCTCCTGACGTAGCTGCCTACCGCCGCCTTTACCGCCGCGGAGACCTCCGCGCAGTCCGTGCCGAACGCACGGTCGGCTATGTAGTCCTCCGATGAGCGCGGCAGGTCGCACACCGGCGCAAGGTTCATGTTAAGCCCCAGCGAGCGCAGAAGCGCGGATTTCGCTGCGGCGTCCGCAGAAACTCCGTCAACGCCGCCGGATTCCAGCACCTGCGACTGGGCGGGAAATTTCTCGTCCCGGTACTGCGGGAATTTAGAAACGCGCACCACGCTGCCGCCCTCCTCGTCCACCGCAAACAGAAGCCCCAGCGGCACCACCGACTGTATGTCCTCCATCTGCGCCGTGAAGCTCTCGGGGGTCATGTTCTCAAAATCCCGCGCGAACAGCGTATATCCCCCGAGGTGAAGCTCCTGAGCGTCCTGCGCGGCGTTTTCCTCCGGGAATCTGCCCAGCACCAGCTGACCCGCCTTTTCCTCTGCGGTCATGTGCGCAAGCAGCTTTATCGCGCGCTTCTGGACGTCCTCGCTGTACGCCTCGGAGCTCTGCTTCTCCTCGGCAGTGGCGGGAGCCTCCAAGGAAGCCTGCGCAGATGTGCCCTGCGGCTCTGTCACTGACGGCATCTCAGAGGGTTTGAGGTCGGTGCTCATGCACCCGGCGAGCTCCAGGCATACAAGCGCCGCCGTTAAAATTGATGGAATAGTTTTGATTTTCATATTATATCTCCTTATATGTCCTGCTATAATATTGTAATCTAATGCCGCGATATTGTCAAGGGCTTGACAACAGTTGAAAAACGGAGTATTATAGTAGTATAGTGTTAGCTTGTGCTAATCAAAGGAGTGAGATATATGCATTGTGACTGTGAAACAGGATTTGAGGAGCACGACCTTGTGGACTGCATAACCTCCGCGCTGGACGCCCGCGACCCCTACACCGGGAATCATTCCCGCCGTGTGAGCGACATGGCGTGCGAGCTGTGCCATGTGCTCGGGCTCTCCGCAGAGGCTACCCGGGAGATACACATAGCCGGACACCTCCACGATATAGGAAAGATAGGCATTCCCGACAGGGTTCTGATGAAGCCCGGCAGGCTCGACGACGAGGAATGGGAGATGATGAAGCAGCACCCGCGCATAGGCGCTGAAATACTCGCAGGCTCCCATAAATTCGACAGGATAGGAGCGATAATACTCCACCATCACGAGCGATTCGACGGAAAGGGCTACCCTTTCGGCGCAAAGGGCGAGGAGATACCGCTCGGCGCGCGGATAATCGCGGTGTGCGACTCCATCGACGCGATGGCGTCAAACCGCGCGTACAGAAACGCCATGCCGCTTTCCCGCGTCCGCGAGGAGATAGAGAAGAACTCCGGGCTGATGTACGACCCGGATATCGCGAAAGCCATGCTCGACAACTGGGCTGAAATTGTCGAGGGAACGTACATTCCGCTTTATCATGGCAGCAATGCAATGTAAATTTCGTCATAGTTTACATAATTCTTTGTGCAAAATGTGTAAAACAGCTGAAATTTTATAAAGGTACTTGTATAATTGCAATAAATATGATACAATGTATACAGATAAATCCCACGCGGGTCTATCTCATAAAAATCCCGAAAGGAATGATTTGAATGAAAGTTACTATCACCGCTAAGAAGCTCACTATCAACCAGTCCTTCACAGACTACGCTACGCAGAAGCTGAACGCTAAGCTCGACCGCTTCTTCCCCGAAGAGGCAGAGGCAAAGATCACCCTTGAGGAGCGCCGCGATCTGATAATTCTTGAGCTTACGGTAAAATATAACGGCATTATCTACCGTGCAGAGCAGTCCGCAAAGGACAAGAACGATGCTCTCGATGTAACTGTTGACCGCGTTATCCGCCAGATCAGGAAGCAGAAGACCAAGGTAGAAAAGAGCCTGCGCACCGGCGCGTTCGAGGGTCTTGCTCCCGAGCCCGAGGAGAACGATTATGAGGTTATCCGCGAGAAGAAGTTCCACCTCCGTCCGATGTCCGTTGACGAGGCTATCCTCCAGATGAACCTGCTGGATCACAATTTCTTCATGTTCAAGAATGCCGACACCGGCGCCGTAAACGTTGTTTACAAGCGCGACGAGGGCAACTACGCAGTACTCGTTCCCGAGGAATGACGCTGCATAACGTCTGAATAGAATCTCCGCCGCGGAGCTGTCTCTGCGGCGGTATTTTCGGGTATATGTGAAGTCTGCACAAAAAAGCTCGGAAAAATTTGTGCAAATCACCGCCCTTGAAATGTAAACGATTTACTGATATAATGTAGGTAAGGCAGCCGGGAACAGCCCCGGAAAACCGTAAATGAGCCGCGCATGGCGGCAGGAATAAAATGGAGGAATACCAATGAACTACGGACATTTCGACGAACTCAACAAGGAGTATGTCATCACCCGTCCGGACACACCGTCCGCATGGGCTAACTACCTCGGCGACCCCGAGTACGGCGCTATCATTTCCAACAACGCCGGCGGTTACAGCTTCGTAAAGAGCGGCGCTAACGGACGTGTTATC
>CALBGD010000445.1 GCA_937893735.1 uncultured Clostridia bacterium
AACAGCAAGCTCAGTATGCTGGACGCTTTCAAGGCGGTAGACGGCGTTCTGTTCAAGGCGGTAAAGGGTATCTCCACGCTGGTAAAGGGCACCGGATTCATCGGCGTTGACTTTGCGGACGTTACCATGGCCCTTAAGGATTCCGGAATCGCGCACATGGCTATCGGCTACGGCAAGGGAGAGAACAGAAACGAGCAGGCTCTCGATCAGGTTATCCACAGCCCGCTTCTTGAGACCTCCATCGACGGCGCGCGCAGACTGCTTATCAACATCGGGATCAGCACATCTGCCGACGAGTTCGACAGCATAGCTACCGAGATCTCCAAGAACGCTTCTCCTGACGCTGAGATCAAGATGGGTATGATGTTCGACGACAATCTCGGAGAGGACGAGGTTTCCATCATCGTTATCGCTACCGATTTCATTGAAAATGCAGAGGACGGCGGGGCTCCCCAGCAGCAGGCACAGCCCGGACAGCCCGCGCAGGCCCAGAACGGCGGGTTCAATTCCGGAAGCTTCAGCATTCCGGCAAGCGGCTTTGACGGCTCTGATTCCGATATAGACAAGCTTATCAATATCCTGAACAACTCCAAGTAACGGATATTAGAGTATACGCTCTATTGACCGAAAATATCACAAAAATAAGGCGGTATCGCGTTAAGCGGTACCGTCTTTTGTATCTCAGTTTTCTTTTTGCTTCAGGTACTCCTCCACAACGGCGATGAACTTCTTTCCGTAGCGCTCCGCTTTCATGCTTCCCACGCCGGAGACCGTGAGGAACTCCTCCTTCGTGCGGGGCATTTTCGCGCACATATCCCGGAGAGAAGCGTCCGGGAATACAACGTAAGCCGGCACGCCGAGGGTGTCCGCGAGCTTCTTGCGAAGCTCCTTGAAGCGCTGCATGAGCTCTGGGTCCACCGGCTGCTCCTGAACCTCCGCCGGTATGAATGTGGTCTGCACCAGCCCGGATTTCGCGCGCTTCGGGCGCTTCATCAGCAGAGTCCTGCGGGACTTCACAAGCTCGTCAGCCGCCGGGGTGAGCGCGAGGGTCTTGTACTCCGGCTCGGTGCTGATGAAGCCCTGCCGCTCCAGATACTCGATGAGCTCCCGGACGTAGGTCTGCGTGTACTCCTTCATTATGCCGTAGGTGGAGAGCGTATTCAGCCCGCCGGAGAGTATTTGTTCGCTCTCGCTTCCGCAGAGTATCCCGGAGACCAGCACCTTGCCTCCGCTCCTGCCGCGCTGTTTCAGCCTGTAAATGCACGACAGTACCTTCTGCGCCTCGACCGTGATGTCCAGCGTGTCCATCTCGGCGTTGCAGTTTCCGCAGTGGCCGCACGACCGCTCGGATTCCTCCCCGAAGTAGCTGAGGATAAAGTGCCGCAGGCATTTCGTGGTAGTGGAATAGAACGTCATCATTCTGAGGCGCTCCCTGTCGCGTAGGAGTAACTCCTCCTGCTCCTCGGGGCTCAGCTCGGAGTCCTCGTGGCCGTGCTCTATAATGAACTCCGCGGTGCGGACGTCACCCTTGCAGTAAAGCAGAATACACCTCGCGGGACTTCCGTCGCGCCCGGCTCTGCCAGCCTCCTGATAGTAGCTCTCGATGTCCTTGGGCATATTGTAGTGCACCACAAGCGCGACGTCGGATTTGTCTATTCCCATGCCGAATGCGTTGGTTGCAACGATGACATTGCACCTGTCGTAGATGAAGTCCTCCTGAGCCTGACGGCGCTCCGCGTCGCCAAGACCTGCATGGTAGCACTCGGCGTTTATCTTGTTGAGCCGCAGGAATTTCCCGACATAATCCACGTTTTTCCGCGTGGAGCAGTAGACTATCGCGCTCCTGCCCGGGATTTCCCGCAGGATATTCAGAAGCACCGCGTCCTTGTCGCGCTGTTCGGTGGGGCGAACCTCGAAGTATAGATTCGCGCGGTCGAAGCCCGTGGTGACGGCAAACGGCTGGTTCAGCCCGAGGATACGCACGATATCCTGCTTGACGATATCCGTTGCCGTGGCTGTGAACGCCGCGAGCACGGGGCGCTCCGGCAGGGACTGCACGAACTCCGCGATCTTGAGGTAGCTGGGGCGGAAATCCTGCCCCCAGTGGGAAACGCAGTGCGCCTCGTCCACCGCGACCAGCGGGATTTTCAGCCCCCTGCACATTCTCAGGAAGCCCTCGCTCAGAAGGCGCTCCGGGGCGACGTACAGTATTTTCAGCTCCCCGGCGGAAGCCATATCCAGCACGCTGAAATACTCGTGCGTTTCAAGGGAGCTGTTTATGTACGCGGCGCTGACCCCCGCCTGTATGAGCGATTCCACCTGATCCTTCATCAGGGAGATGAGCGGGGAAATTACTATCGCGGTGCCCTCCATGGCGAGCGCGGGGATCTGGTAGCACATGGATTTCCCGGCGCCGGTGGGCATAACTCCGAGGCAGTCCTGACCCGCAAGAATGTGGTCGATTATCTCCGACTGTCCCGGCCGGAACTCATCGTGTCCGAAGTATTTTTTCAGAAGCTCCGTCTTGTCCATCTTTTCCCCCATAATTAATATTGTTGCAGACGAGGGGCAATTCCCTTCCGCAGGAACATCATATGCATATAATAGCGGGACGGGCAAGCCCGTCCCCTACAAATATCCTGAATCCCGCCCTTTATTGTGCGGCATATTCCATGAAAATCAATTTCCGCACTCAATGCTTATCTCGTTGAACTTTCCGAGGATATCGTCAACCACGAGATGCTTCTTTGCCTCGCCGTCGATATCCATTACAGCCTTTCCGCCGTGCATCATCACGAGCCTTGAGCCGTACTCCACCGCGAAGCGCAGGTTGTGGGTGACCATCAGCGTGGTGAGGTGCTTCTCCTTTACCACCTTTTCGGTTATCTTCATCAGCGTTTCGGAGGATTTCGGGTCGAGAGCCGCGGTGTGCTCGTCGAGTATCAGCAGGTCGATGTCGGACATGGTCGCGATGATGAGCGCCAGCGCCTGCCGCTGACCTCCGGAGAGGGAGCCCGCGAGCACTCCCATGCGGTTTTCAAGTCCCATTCCGCAGCTTTCGAGCATCTTCTTGTACTCTTCCTCGCGCTTGCGGTTGACCGCCGGAGAAAGTCCGTAGGAATTATGCTTGTTGTCCGCCAGCGCAAGATTCTCGAGGATAGTCAGGCTTCCGCAGGTGCCCATCTTCGGGTCCTGAAGAACTCTGCCGATACGCTTCGCGCGCTGGAATTCCTTCTGGAGCGCGATGTTCTCGCCGTTGAACACCACAGCGCCGGAATCCGGCTCTATGCCGCCGCAGACTATATTCAGCATGGTGGTCTTGCCGCTTCCGTTGGAGCCCACCACGGAGATAAAGTCGCCGTCGTTTACCTCCAGCGTGAACTTGTCGAACAGCTTATTTTCATCGACAGTACCGGGGTTGAACACCTTTGTGATGTTGCTGAGCGCAAGCTTGCTCTTGGAGTTCACGGGCTCCGGCTTTCTGCCGAGGGAGGTTATCAGCTTCTTCAGCTCGCTTCCGCCGAGGACGAGCGCGATGAGGAATATAAGCGCCTTCATGAGGTTGTTGAAGTCCGTGGGGATACCGAGCGAAAGGACTATCTGGTATGCCGCCTTGTATACGAGGCTTCCGAGAATGACCATCGTGGTGCCTTTCATGAACTTCACGCGCTTGAACAGGCTGAGACCGATGATAACGGAGGCAAGTCCGAGGACAACCATTCCTATGCCCATCTGCTGGTCTGCGGAGCCCTTGTTCTGCGCGATGACGGAGCCCGCCAGCGCCGCGAATCCGTTGCCGAGTGCAAGGCCGAATATCTTCATGGTGCCGGGGTTCCTGCCGAGCATGACGGTGTACTTGTCGTTTGCGCCGGTCGCCCGGAGGAGAAGTCCGTGCTTGGTCTTGAGGTACAGGTCGAGCAGGAGCTTGCAGACTATCACAAGAACCAGCGAGATAACCACTGTCCTGATGTAGAAGCCGCCCTCGCCGATGTTCTTCGGGATAAAGGAAGCCAGCCCGGAGTTGAATATCGTGTTCTTTGTGAAGAACGAAGCGACTGCCTTACCGTCCGTGCCCGCTTTAAGGATAACGAGGTTGACGGAGAGCATTGCGGTGTACATGATGATACCGCAGAGCAGGGGAGTTATGCGGAGCTTGACGTGCATGATTCCGGTCAGCACGCCCGCCGCCATTCCTGCCGCGAACGAAATTATAAGGCAGAGCCACGGGTCCACGCCCTGTATTATCAGAACGCCGCTGAGCACTGCGCCCAGCGGGAACGTTCCGTCTACCGACAGATCCGGGAAGTCCAGAATACTGTAAGTGATGTACATTCCCATCGCAAGGAGCGCGTACATCAGCCCCTCGCTGAGAATATCAATTAGAATGTTAATTACCAGCGTCATTATCTGCCCTTTCCAGATCTGAATTCAATTTGTTTTACGCTGCCTCAGCGTCGGAGTTGGTCGTTACCATCTCGGCGGAAGCGTACTTCTCAGGAACGGTGAAGCCGAACTTCTCCATAACCTCGGAGTTGATAACGGGTGTGCCGTCGGAGATAGTGCCGACTGCCATGGTCTTGGGGTCTGTGCCGTTCAGTATCTCAACGCCCATCTCAGCGGTCTTCTTGCCGAGTGCGATGTAGTCGATGCTGATGGAAGCGAGGCAGCCGTTCTTTACCTGCTCTACCTCGGAGCCGTAAACCGGGATTCCCGCCGCGTTAGCCTTTTCAAGAACGATGGTGAGGTTGTTTACAACGTTGTTGTCGGTGAAGTTGTTTATGCAGTCCACCTGAGAAGCGAGAGTTGTAGCCGCCTGCGGGATATCAGCCGCGCCGGAAACGCCCTGCTCGACTACCTCGATGCCCTTGCCCTCGCAAACGTCCTTGAAGGACTTGAGCTGGGAGAGGGAGTTAGCCTCCGTGGTGGTGTAGAGCACGCCTATCTTCTTTACGTCCGGCTGGATAGACTGAATGAGGTCTACCTGCGCGGAGAAATCGAGGATATCGGAGGTGCCGTTGCAGTTCTCGTTGCCTGCTTCAAGGCTCTCGGTGAGACCAGCCGCGACCGGGTCGGAAACTGCGCAGAAAACTACCGGGATATCGGACTTGCTTGCCGCAGAGTAAGCGGAAAGCGCCGCCGGAGTAGCGATAGCGTATATCATATCGTAGCCCTTGGAAACGAAGTTCGCCGCGATTGTGTCGCAGGTAGCGCCGTCGCCCTGACCGTTTTGGATGTCGATTACAACGCCGTCCTCGCCGTATGCCTCTACCAGACCCTGACGAACGCCCTCGTAGCAGTTATCGAGGGAGGGGTGTGCGGCGTACTGGATAACGCCTATCTTCTTTGCGCCCTCAGCCGCGGAGGAATCTCCGCCGTCGGAGCTTGCCGTGCTGCCGTTCGTGCCGGAAGCGCAGCCAGTCAGCGCCATAGTCAGCGCCATTGCGGCGCCAAGGAACTTTGCGATGTGTGTCTTTTTCATGGTGTTTCTCCTTTTGTCCGTGGTGAAATATCCGGAAAATAAAAAAATCCTGCCCCTCATATGGGACAAGATTACTCCTGCGATACCACCCAAATTCGTCCTCGCGGACGCTCTCGCCTGCGCACTGCCTTGCGGCAAAACGCTCCTGCTGTAACGTGCAGCCACGTCTCCCCTACTTCGGAAATCCGGTTCAGTTCGCCCTCGCAGGTCCATTCGTGAATGCTTACGCACCGTGCTCACACCAACGCACGGCTCTCTGGAGCGCATCGGCAGACATTACTACTCCTGCTCAACGGTTTATGTGCTTTTTATGTACAGTGTTATTCTACCACACAATTCCCACTTTGTCAAGGGGTAATTACAGTTTTTTTATAGAATTCGACGAAAGTTGAAATACCCCTTGACAAACTCCGCGAAATATGTTACCATAGGGTAACATTGAGGGAGTAGTCGGCTGGGTTCCAGCGATATGTCAACATACTGATTTAATAATCTGGCATATCTTGATTGACGAGACTCACACATCAAATCACCGCCGGAAACGGCAGAAGTGTGTGTTCTCTCTCATTCTATATGAATCATGAGCAGGCACCGCGCCTGCTTTTTTGTTTTCCGGCAGAAAAGGACGGAAAAATATGGGACTTGTTGAATTGCTTCTTCTTGCTGTGGGGCTTTCCATGGACGCTTTCGCCGTGTCGGTCTGTAAGGGGCTCGCCATGGGCGAGGTGAAGCCGAAGCACGCGCTTATCTGCGGAGCGTGGTTCGGAGGATTTCAGGCGCTTATGCCGATGATAGGCTACCTGCTCGGCGCGGCTTTCGAGAACATCATCGCGGCGGTGTCCTCGTGGATAGCGTTCGGACTGCTGGTGCTCATCGGCGGAAACATGATACGCGAGGCTCTCTCCGACGGGGAGGAAAACGCCTCCGCGCGAATGGATTTCAAGACTATGCTCCTGATGGCGATAGCCACCAGCATCGACGCGCTCGCCGTGGGGATAACCTTCGCGTGCGTTCCGGTGGAGCTTTTTGCGGGTAGCCAGCTCCTGAATACGGTCTGTGCCGTGCTGATAATCGGCGCGACTACGTTTGCAATTTCCTGCGCGGGCGTTAAGTTCGGCGGAGTTTTCGGCGCAAAGTTCGAATCCCGCGCCGAGATAGCCGGCGGAGTTATCCTCATTCTTATCGGCGTTAAGATACTGCTGGAGTACTTCGGGGTGCTCTGAATGCAACGCAAGTGCAGCGTTTTTGCAATGCCGTGTAACGTTTTTGTAACGCTTATGAAACGGAAGATGAAACGTTGCAGACCGTTTCATGCGTAACGCCAGAGATAGAGTAAGAGAAAGATACAGAGTTAGATATAGATTCCCCCTTGCCCCCCAAGGGTGATTTCTGCGTTACTCTTGCGTCACATTGTGACGGAGCAGTGACGTCACCTGTGACAAAAAGCGTGACGACAGAGACAGAGTAAGAGAAAGAAACAGAGATAGAGCAAGATACAGACTCCCCCTTACCCCCAAGGGGGGATTTTTGCGTGCAGTCGTTTGCAGTACGAAAAGGCTTATTATAGACTTGTACCAGAACGGAAGCAGGCGGGGAGGCTCCGGAACAGAAGAAGCAGAATATTTGCCGCATACAAAAAAGGATTTGCCGCATACAAAAGCCGATTTGCCGCAGAAAAAGTGCATAAACAAAACAAAAGAAAACAGAACAAAACTGAACAAAACAAAATTCTCTCCGGCGGCGGAGAGAAAAAAGACCGCCGTGACATCGGAATGCCGCGGCAGTCATTCGGATTATGCTTCAGACAGGAGCTTAACGAACTGCTCCAGCGTACAGCCGGTCGCTGAGACTGAAACGTACTTTACGCTGTCGGTTATCGCGTAGTACATCTCGGTGCCGTCCGGGAGGGTTCCCCGGGCGATGACCCAGCGCTTGCTATTAAGCAGGGTCCCACGGTCAACGAGGGAGGCAAGCCCGTATTCCTCGCCGTATTGCGGCATATCGTCCCCGCCGCTGATATGGCAGAACCGGAACTTTGCGCCGCTGTTATCCGTGAAGCTCACGCTGTCGGAGGAGCTTCCCCCGCTTGTGCGCCTGCGGTGCGTTATCCCCGAAGCCCCGTCCGGGAGGGTGAATCTCACCGGCATACCGGAAAGAAGCTCCCGCGCTTTCGCCGCCGTTACGGACTGCTCGCCGGAATCGGTGCTCCAGCCTGCTTCGCCGTAATATGCCAGCGGATTCAGCGTTACCTCGCCGAGGGAGGTTTCAGCTTCCTCATAGTCGTCCGTGCCGGAGAGGTTCTCGCCGCAGGTCTCCGGCATTTTATCCAGACCGTAGTACAGAGCCGCCATGAGGTCTGCAAGCTCGGATTCACTCAGTCCCTCGGTCTCGGCGCTGATGTACCTGCCGGGGCTGTCAAAGCCGCTGACGGTCGGGCAGATATCCACAACGCAGTATCTTCTGCCCTCCTCGCACCTGCCTGCGACTGCGGCGCTCACCGCGTCTGAGTAGTTGTCGTGCAGGTAATGGGTGTTCAGCACCTCGTCACGTCCGTACAGCGTGGATTCAGCGGTCTGTCCGGTGGGGTACATCACCTTGCCGCTCGGGAGCCTTATCCTCAGCAGGTCTCCGGAATATCCGGCGGAATCGCTCACGCTGGCATATATCTTCTTATCGCCCTTGGTGAAGCAAAGCGTTACCCTGTCCGGAACTCCGTTTTTGAAGTCCATCTGCGCGGATTCCTCCGGAACCAGCGTCCAGCCGCCGCGTACGAGTATCTCAGCGCTGTCCGGATAGAAGCCCCACAGGCGCTCATACGCTTCGGTGTAAGCCTTTACCGCTTCGTCAGCGGCGGTGAAATACCGCGCCTCGTTCGGCTGTTCGGTGTATTCCGTGAGCCCGAGCTCGTTGTAGGTGAGGTACGCCGCCGGGTACTGCTTCTCAAAGGCTCCGGTCAGGTCATAGCTTCTCTCGGGGTACTGCGCGGACTGCGTTGCTTCCGGCTCGGCATTGTCCTGAATTACCGCCGCGAGGTATCTTGCGAACTCCCGCAGACCCATGTTCTCCGCCTTTACGATGTAGAGCTTTCCGCCCCGGCTGAATCCGCCGAGGTAGTACTCCGAGCCGCGAATCTGACCGTATCCGGCAGATACCTCAGTCCCGCAGAACTGCGTTTTCTCCGCCGGGAGCCTGCCGAATATCTCGTTGGAGGAATCGGTCAGCATGATGTCGTCAGTCACGGTTATGGTGATTCTGCTGTTTGAATCTCCTCCGGTGAGGGAGTACCTCGCCCCGGTGCGCTTCTTGTTCTTGAAGTAATTCAGCTTGTCGGTGGTGTAATAGCTCGTGGGATAATCGTCGTCTGATACGACGGCGTATTCCTGAGCCTCGTTGTAATCCTGCCTGTTGTCGCCGGGGAGCATTCCGTGATTTATGCCCCGGTTCTCGTCATAGGTGCCGGAGGTTATGCCCTCGTAGCCTGCGCAGTAGTAGTAAGTGGCATTGCTGTCGCCGAGGAAAGTCCCCGCGTCGCGGAGTATCTCCAGCCCGGAGAATTCCACGACCTCGCCAAGAGTGTAGCCGCTCTGCCAGCTTTCGGCGATGGTGCTCCGGAATTCCACGTTGTAGTCAGCCCAGCTCAGCACGGAGTTTGTGTAGGTGAGCGGGTTCAGCCGGAGGTCTCCCCACTCGGTTTCGGCGGTCTTTGCCGCCGGGAGTGTGAGTTCGTCCCTGGGCACGCTGACGTCCATGACGTACCCCGGTCTTGCGCCGGAGCCGTCCGGGCTGTAATAGCCCATGTGGTCGCCGTAAACCGCCGGAGATACCGCGCACAGCCCCTGTGCGAACTGCGCCCGGGTAAGCCCACGGGATTCCACGCGGAAGTAGGTGCGCTTTCCGTTTATCGTCATCGTGAATCTGCCGACGTACCATTCGCCGCCGCCGTGCTTCCTGCCGGCGGAGGATATGGTCAGCCTTTCGGGGTCGATGAAGTCGAAGCCGCCGTTCAGCGTGCACCAGCCCTTTCCGTTTTCGGATACCTCCTGATATTTTCCCTCGCTGTCCGTCAGCGGAATGAACTCGTTCTGCCTTGTGGATATGCTGACGTTCAGGTAACGTCCGCCCTTTGCGAATTCCAGGGCAAGCCCGGTATCGCTGGAGTACGCTCCGGCGAGGTCAAGCTCGTTCGTGAGCGGGCGGGTCTCTTCCGTTTCCTGTGCGCTGGAGCCCGGCATTACCGCGTGCGGCGCGAGCTCTTTCAGGCGGGAATCCGCCTGCTCTGCGCTTATGGAAGCGCCGGGGGCTTCGTGCTCCATCGAAGTCGTCCAGCCGTGCTGGAGAGAGAGCTCACCGTTGGCGATGGTTCCGAGCTTCCCGCTGTATACGCAGTCGGGGTCAAGGCTGTCGCTGTAAAGCATCGCGAGGGTTTTCGCGAATGTCTCGAGGTCAACTCCGGTCATTCTCAGGGTCATGTAAACGTGGTCGTTTCCGCGCACGAAGCCGCCGAGGCAGCACATCTCGCCATCTCTGTCGATGCCTCTGCCGGCGTAAATATCGTCGTAGTAATCGCCCTGCGCGTCGAAGTTATCCGAAACAGCTGCCGGGTAGCGCCCGAACAGCATATCCTGCATGGGGCTCTGCACTGAGAAGCTGTCCATCACGTTTATCTCAGCATAGCCGCCGTTATCCGCCCGGAAGTGCAGAACGTAGCTTGTAGCCGTGCGGGTCTTGTCTGCGAAGTAATCCAGCTTGTCGGTGGTGTAGTAACAGCCGGTGGTATTCGTGTTCCCGTTTTCATCGCGGTTTTCTCCGGTGACAAGGTGCTTCTGTGCCTCTGCGAATTCCGCAGGGTCGTCCCCGGGGAGCATTTCGGTGTTCGCGCCGTTTCCGCCGGAGGATATTTCGTCATACATCGCGAAATAGTTTACGCTGCTCGTTCCGGAGGTTCCGAAGATGGTTTCCGGGGTGAGCTCCGCGAGTACCTTGATATAGGAGAAATCTGCGGCTTCCTGCTGGGTGTAGCCCTCGTCCGCCTGAACGTTCCGGTATCCGGTGATGAGAGGTTTTTCGGGGTAGGTGAGCTGGTTCATCACAAGCTCGCCCATGGAGGTCTGCACCGTTTCGGGCTCGGGGAATCCCGCGCCGCTGTCGCCGGGGTCGTAGACTCCGCGGTAGTCCGCCGTGATTCCCGCCATTGTGCCGCCGTCAAGGCAGGACAGGAACTCGTCAAGGGTGATGTTCCTTGCGTCAATGCGGGCGTACAGCTTCGGAAGCTCGTAGAACGTGCGCGGCTTGTATTCGAACTCGGAGGAATAGCAGGTGTCGCCGCCGTCCTCAGCAGAGCCCGCCGCGAGGTCTATGCAGTACGGGTCGATGAAGTTGTACGGAGTATCCCGCACGAAGCTGCTTCTCGGAGCCGCCGCCGGAACAAGGTAGCTTCCGTCCGAAAGGGTTATCGGGGTGAACTCGTTCCGGTCGGAGGAAATGCTGAAGTTTATCTGCTTTGAGCCGTCCTCGCTGCGGTAGATGAGCGTAAGACCGTTCCCGCTGGACAGTCCCTCGGAAATTGTAACGCCGCTTATGTGTATCCGGTTTATGAGGTCTGCAACGGCGCTTTCGTCTATCCAGTCAGGGAAGGGAACTTCGGCTGCGGGGTTTATGAAGCTCTTTCCCGGCTGGGAGTGCTCCGCATTCGTGCGCGTGAACTCCTGGAATTGCAGAATTCCATCGGCGCAAGTCCTGAAGTAGTAGCTCTCCTCGGACGCAGTGTACTTCACAGCGCCGCCGGAGTAAAGCTCCGCCATCAGCCCGGAGAACTTTTTCAGCCCGGTGTTGCGGCACTCAACGTAGACGTACTTTCCGTTCACCTTGAAGAAGCCGTCCCAGAATCTGCCGGAATCCGCGTAGCCACTGCCTGCATAGAGCCTGCCGCAGCCCTCCGCGCCGTTCACGAAATCGGGGCTGTACTTAGCGGGATAGCGCCCGAACAGAGTGATGTACTCGTCAAACAGCTTGAACGAATCGAACGCGGTCAGCCGCACAAACTCGTCCTCTCCGGTGAATGTCACAGAGTAGCGCGCCCCGGTGCGGGTCTTGCCGCTGAAATAATCCAGCTTATCCGTGGTGTAGCACGCGTAGGAATAATCCTCCTGCTCGGCCTCTGCGGAGGCGTTGTCGTAGTATTCAACGCCGTCAACGTAGTTCTGGGCTTCCGCGTATTCCTCGGGGTCGTCCCCGGGGAGCATTCCGCCGCGTATCCCCATGCCGTTGTCGGCGGATATGCCCTCGTACTCCGCCGCGTAGCTTATCTCAGCCGAGGTGTAGTCTATCGGTATCGTGAGGTCTTTCAGGACGTCCAGCCCGGTGAAGTCCGCCATGTCCTCCATGGAGTACGCGGCGCTTCCGAGCTCGCCGGTGTTCTCAACGTTCCACCTGAAACCGCCGTCCCAGCCGGATATATGGTAGGTCAGGGTGTTCAGGTAGAGCGGGCCGTAAGCGGTGTCCGCGTATTCTCCGTCAGGGATAACGGCGTTGTTGTCGCCGGGGTATATCTCGCTCATATCGGCGTAGCTTCCGTCTGCGGAGTAAACTCCCCAGTGGTCGGAGAGCACGTTGAACGGCGAAGCCATGTCGAGGCAGGCAGCGAACTCGTCAAGGGTCAGCCCCTTAGCGTCCAGCCGCGCCCAGTAAGCGATGTCGGCGCTGTCGTAGATATATGCCGGGAATCCGTACACCGCCGAGTAGTATTCCGTGCCGTCCTCCGCCGTGTAGGAGCCGGCTCCCATGCGGTATATTGCCGGGTCGATAATGTTCTTTTCGTCCAGCGAGAAGATACTGCGCCATTCGGCGGCGGGGGTCAGGTAGCTTCCGTCCGGGAGGGTTATCGGGGTGAACTCCTGCCTGTCGGTGGAAACGCTGAGGTTTGCCTGTTTTGTTCCGTCCCCGCTGCGGTAGACAAGGGTCATTCCGGTGCCGCTGTACGTTACCTCGTAAAGCTGGATATCATTGCTGAGCGGGAGAGATTCCCCCTGATTCTCCATTTCGTAAAGCTCGTCTGAGCCTATGCGCTGGACATAGCCGGAATATCTGCTCCGGAACTCATACGCGCCGTCAAAAAGCTTGTCGTATTTCCGGGAGGGCTGGGTGTGTTCCGCGTTCGTGGAAGTGAGCTCCTGAAAATGGAGCACTCCGCCCTCGGTGCGCCTCATGTAGTAGCCGTCCTCGGTAAATGCGTCGTCGAAGTCGTCGGTCTCGGAGGTGGCTTCCTCTGTCGCGGAGGTCACTGGGTCGGGCTGGGTGAGGTTATCGCGGTTCGCGAGCCAGCCTGCGCCGACTGCGATAACTGCTACTGCCGCCGCAGCGGAGCCCGCTATCACCGCCGTTTTTGCGGGGCTGTTCTTTTTGGGCGCGAGCTTTATCTCCTGTGTGGTCTGGACGAGCTCGTCAGCCGGAGCGGCTTCTGGAGCCTTGCCGGGAGTCCCGGACATTCTGCGCAGGAGTTCTGCCTTCATCTGCGCCTTGCACTCATCGGAGAGCGCAATTTTTCCGTATGCGGATCTGAAATCATCTCTGTTCATATTGCGTCCTCCTCCATGTTTATTTTAAGCACGCTGCGGCCGCGCTCAAGGCGCTTGTAGACCGTGTTCTCGCTTATCCCGAGCGCCTGCGCTATCTGGAGCGCGGTCATGTCCTCGTAGTAGAACATATAAATAGTGGTGCGGAGCTTCTCCGGGAGCCGCATGACCAGATCCAGCAGGTCGTATTCGCTCTCGGTCGCCGGGACGCTCATTATCTCCGGCAGGAGCTCGTCGAGCGGGACGTGGCGCTTCATTCTGCTGGATTTCAGGACGTTGAGGGATTTGTTCTCCGCCGTCCTTATCAGCCACGCCTTGACGTGGACGTCGTCGTTGAAGCTCTCCTGACGTATCAGCGCCGTGAACGTCTCCATGACGATATCCTGCGCTTCCTCCCGGCTTCTGAGGATATTCAGGGCGATTCTGTAAACCATGTCTGCGTATTTGTCGAACAGACCGCCCACAGCGTCCTGAGTGATATTTACCATATGATCGCCGCCTTTCCTGCTCAGGCTTCCGATAAACCGCCATCTGCGGCGTCACGACTGCAACGGCAGGCAGTCAGCCTAGCCGTTACAGCCGTTCCTTGCATCTGACGATTTCTGGGAAGCCTGTTTTATAATGCGGTTTTTGCCGCTTTCAAATAATAAAACATCTGAGGCATGAGTTTCCTGACATAATGATACCAGTTTTCCGACATGGTGTTGTGCTCAAAAATGGAGAGGCAAAATTATGAAATATGTACAATTCACGAAAGGCGGGTGGATATTCGCTGAAAAACTATTGAAAAATACCGGGTTTGATGATATAATAGTGTTATCTGGAAAAATTATATTTCAGGAGGTTTATCATGGTTTTAAGAAAATCCCAGAGAGCTGTCAGCTTTGTGCTGTCGCTCGTAATGCTTTTGGCTCTTTCAGCAGTATTCTGCTTTGACAGGGCTTACGCTGTTTCTGACGGCGAGTGGACCTACGAAGTGGATTCAAACGGCGCGGTCATCACAAGCTACATAGGTACCAACAAAATTGTAACGGTTCCTTCAAAGGTCGGCGGAAAGCGCGTATATAAGGTAAACGCCATCGCTACCAACAACTTTAAGACAAGCATTACATCTGTCACATTCTCAAACGGCATTTCTGAGATCGGTGATTCCGTGTGCAAGGGTTATATCGCCCTTGAAAGAGTGTCTTTACCTGATACCCTGACCACTATCGGACGAGACGCTTTCTATGGCTGCTCTTCTCTTACGGGAATTACGCTTCCGGCTCAGGTCGCAACTATCGGCGAGAACGCTTTCAGCGAGTGTTCCTCTCTTATCAGCGCGAACCTCACCTGCCGCGCCACTGTTATTCCAGCAAAGCTGTTCGCAAATGACCTTGCACTGACCACACTGAATATTCCTGCATATACCACCGATATCGGCGAGCTGGCGTTTTCCGGCTGCTCCAGTCTCGGCGGACTTACTCTCCCTGAGACAATAAAGACTATCGGAAACGGCGCGTTCAGCGACTGCGCTTCCCTTAAGAATATTGCGCTTTCCGGCGAGCTCAAGACTATCGGCGAGCAGGCTTTCCAGAACTGCATTTCCCTCACAAGCATTTTCATTCCTAATAAGGTCAAGACTATCGGAAACGAGGCTTTCTTCAACTGTACCTCTCTTAAAGAAGTATATATCAGCCCCTCCGTTACAACGATCCAGACAGAGATCTTCAAGAGCTGCAACAACCTTGAAAAGATCGTATTCGGCGGAGAGTACATCAATTTCGGAATGCTGACTATATCGGCTACCGGAGCCACACTTTACTATCCTGAAAAGTATTCGTCTTCATGGTCTAATTACAACTCAATGAAGATGAAGTCCTATGTTGCAGCTACATCGATTTCCATTACAGGCGGCAAGGACATCGCCCCCGGCGATAAGATCAGCCTTAAGGTAACATCTTCTCCCTCCAGCAGCGAGTTTGGCAGCATCTATAAGATAACAAGCTCCAATCCCACGGTTGCGACCGTATCCGGCGATGGGACCGTGATCGCGAGATCCACCGGCGTTACCACTATTACTGTAACCAATGTTAACGGAGTTACCAAGTCCATTGATATTGCCGTTACACCCAATTCTCCCGATAAGGTCACTGTTTCGGCAAAGTCCACCACTTCTGCTGTGATCTCCTGGAGAGCGGGAACGAATGTGACAGGCTATATCATATACCGCTCCACCACAAAGAACGGTACATATAAGAAGGTAGGCACCGAGATCAATACCTCCTACACGGATAAGGGTCTGACAAAGGGCAAGACATACTTCTATAAGGTCGCAAGCTATGTTAATTCCAACGGCAAGCAGGTCATCTCCGAGTACAGCGCGCCCGTTTCCATCACCGCGTGCGCTCCCGCGCCCGCTACCGTAAGCGCTAAGAAGGCGAAGTCCGGCGCTGCTAAGATCACATGGGCTAAGTCCACCGGCTGCACAGGCTACGAGGTTTACTTCGCTTCTTCCGCTAAGGGAAAGTTCAGCAAGGCTACGACTATCAACAAGGCTTCCACAGTATCCTACACCAAGAGCGGCCTCAAGAGCGGCAGGACCTACTACTTCAAGGTCCGCAGCTACACCACCGTTAACGGCAAGAAGATCTACAGCGATTACACCAAGACCGTTAAGGTAAGGGTCTGAACCTCAAATAGCACTAAATTATGGCGCTGCTTTATGCAGCGCCATGAGACCGTCGAAAAAGTCACTAAAGTGACTTTTCCGCCGAACATCCGCCCTGCGCGCACGGTTTGTCGGCTATGCCGACAAACCGCACACTTGTGCGGATAGAAGTATTTTTTGACCCGGCAAAGCTGGGTCAAAAAATGGATTTGAAAAGCCCGCTTCGCGGGCAAAAATCACTTTTTCAACAAGCTGTATGGCGCTGCTTTACGCAGCGCCATTTTTGCGTATACTGCCTGAATGAAAATATTGTAAAACGATAAAAAGTTGTTAAATGGGGTTGAATTTTTCGGAGATTTGTTATACAATAGTTATAAGTGGCAGTATGTCATGCTGCCCTTTGTACATACAGATATAGATATATGTTGGAGGAACAGAGGAATGAAACCGAGTATTAAGAAATTTATCTGCGTAATAAGCGCGGCTGCGCTTATGGCGCTTTCATCAGTCACTGCATTCGCGGACCACACCTATCAGCTTGACGGCGACGATAAGCTGTGCGATGAGATAATCGCTGATACCCAGTCCATCAATGGGGCAGAGGGCGAATTCGAAACGGAATTCGGCGACAGCACACAGGAGAAATATTTCTCCCTGCGCTTCAAGCTGTTTAACGAGTACCTCGACGCTGAAACATGGAACAGCGACGACCTGACGGTCTCCGTTGAGGTGAGGCTCGAGACCGAGGGAGCAAATGTTATCGGCTGTATTCCGGCTTTTACATCTAAGTGGGGCTGGATAAATCCGTCAGAATATGTTCCGCTTGTTTACAACGAGTGGGTAACGGTGTCCGAAACCGGCTCGCATTTCTATGAGGACTTCTCAGGAGCCGCACCCGGAGAGCTCCTCTTCCAGGTGAGAACAAACTGGGGCGAACCGGCTCAGGGCAAGGTCAAGCTGTCCGTGAGAAACTTCAAGATCACTGACAAGGGCGGAGCGGCTGTTACCACAGCCCCCGACAGTGAGAACGCTCCTACGGCGGAGCCCGCTTCCACGCTCGACACGGAGGGCAGTACGGGGAATTCTACCGCTGAGCCCGCAGGCACCGCTGAAATTTCCGGGCCTGAGCAGACCACAAAGCCCGCAGAAACAGAAGCGACAACGATAAGGACTGCCGCGACGGTAGCTACCTCTTCGGCGATAAATTACAGCGAGCTTTACGCGGCTCCGAAATCCCCGGTCACCATGATAATCATTATCGTTGCTGTCGCCGCAGTCATCGTTGTCGGCGCAGTGGTGGGCTACATCATTTACAGAAAGAAAAAGTTCTATTGATTCACATTTGACGCAGGAGGGAAAGAATGAACAAGACTGGTACAAACAAGAGCTTCATGGATACGCTGACGGCTGTGTTCAAGAATGTCTGGCTCAAGCGCGGGATAGCCGTGCTCTGCTGGGGCTACACCGGGCTGCTCGTATGGCTGGCGTGGCTCAACGGCGCGTTTTTCCTTGAATATGAGAACCCGACCTCGCTGTTTGTGCTGTATGTGTTCGTGAATATCGCGGCGCTGGGTCTGCTCATCTACACCCGCCGGCAGGTCATCACGCAGATAAACGTCCTGATAATGCCGCCCATCGTGTTCGCGACCTTCCTGCTTGCGTTCGGCAACTGGTACATGATAATCCCGCCGCTTGTCGTTATCATCGCGATGTTCTTCATATGCACCGCGAACGAGACCCTCAAGACCGTGCTGGGAACCATGTATCTTCTGATGTTCGTTGTGGGCGGCGCGGCTTATGTCACGATAACGCTCCTCATGGGCAAGATGACCCTGACAGGCGTTGACCTGAGCCTCCGCGATACGGAGTACGAAAAGCTCTCTGCGGACGGACAGTACCGCATAGTCCGCTATGTGGACAAGCCCAGCGGAGACCGCCGCACGGCCGCATATTATGTAGAGGACGTCACAAAGGATACGGATATCCCGTTCGGAAGCGCCAAGAGGGTGCTCGGCTGCCAGAGAGTCGTCACCACGAATTACACCAGCAAGACCAACGACCCCGTTTCATGGGTAGTCACAACGGCAGGCGGCGAAAAGGCGGAAATGCTCGATGTGGAGGGGATCCTCCGGGAGAACCCCTACCTCGCCGAGGAAGCCGTGATCGAGACCGATGAAACGCCCAGCGTTATCATTCCCATTGTAAAGCAGACGGCGGAAGCCTCCGCGGAGACCTCGGGCGCCGCTGCGCAACCCACGGCAGAATAATTCAAAGGAGCCTCAGAGTTGGAAAGAGTTCTTAAATTAGCCGGGAAGAATTCCGGTGACGTCTATCAGCTTC
>CALBGD010000446.1 GCA_937893735.1 uncultured Clostridia bacterium
CACGCACTGCGCATAACGCTTGGCAGCGGAGAGGGTCACAACTGGTGGTGCATAATGTTCCCGGCGCTGTGCCTGCCGATGGCTTCCGAAAAGCTCCCGGAGGACGAACTCCCGGAGGATTTCGTGACGGAGGGCAGAGTCGAGGTGCGATTCGCGGTCTATGAGTTCTTCAAGGGGCTGTTCGCCTGATTCACAGCCGGATAGTCAGCCGTACAAGCAGCGTCAGCGAGAAAGCCTCCGCCAGACGGAGCTTCCGCCCGCTGAAGCGCGCCGCCATGCAGCAGACCTCGCCCAGCGCGCAGAATTTGTCCACCGCCTGAATGACCCATGTTTCCGCGCAGCGCGGCATATGGCGGGTCAGCGGCCGATCATGTCGCCCTCCTTGTCGTTTATCGGGAAGTATTCCGCGGCATTGAAGAATGCGACCTTCGGGTGACCGGAGCAGTGCCCGCCCTCGCCGTCCACCGGCTCATGCTCCTTTCTGTCGTAGAGGAACAGGTCGTGAAGCAGTCCCGCCCTTGCTGCGGAGCAGGCGTCCAGCCGGAGCTTGCGGCACAGCAGGAAATTGTAATAGGACACGTTAAGGCTGTGCTGGAGCCGGGTAGTCCCCTTGTGGTGCCTGAACTCCCCGAGCTGCTGTACTTCCGTGCTTTCAAGCAGGTCGCTGACGCAACTGTAATATTCCGGCAGGTCTGTGATATTCTTGCGAGAAAAAATAGCTTTATACAATTCTTGATTCACCTGTTATGATTTGGCATTATGCCTGAAATAGTCTAAAGGTTTATAGATATATTGTACTATAATCATCTGCACAAATCAAGGAATTATGCGTAATTTTGTCGCATATGCACAGAAAATTTCATGCAATTTATGCATATTTTCACCCGTAATGCGGTGCAGCTTCCGGTTATGGAAAGCTTTGTATATTTTTATTCAATTTTCGTGAAATTAATTTCTGATATGTCCGGAAAACAGAAATTCCGCGGCGGAATAACGACAGGAAATTTTCCGCCCGTGTAGTAAAATGGAATAGCCGAAAGGAGGACGAGAAATGTTAAGGCTTTACAACGACGGAAAGCGCATGACTGCGGCATTCAGCGGTGATATCGACCATCACGCCGCCCGGGATATGCGCCGCGAGCTCGACGAGGTGATAGAACGCTCCCAGCCGGAGCTTCTGATAATCGACATGGAACAGGTGGGCTTCATGGACAGCAGCGGGATAGGGCTGATTCTGGGGCGGCTGAGGGCGGTGCGCGCCTTCGGCGGGGACGTGATAATAAAGAACGCGCGGCCGGAAATAGCGGCGGTGATAAGGCTGTCGGGACTTTCCGGGCTGCTTGTGGAGGGCGAGAAAAATGAAACGAAATGTAATTAACGAGTGCCGCGTGAGCTTTTCGGCTCTGTCGGTGAACGAGGGCTACGCACGGACCTGCGTGGCGGCATTCGCGGCGCAGTGCGACCCCACCGTAAAGGAGCTCAGCGAGCTCAAAACGGCGGTGTCAGAGGCGGTGACAAACGCGATAGTCCACGGCTACCGGGAGCGCTCCGGCAATGTGGAGCTTATCCTGCGTCAGCTTTCGGGAGGGCTGATACAGCTCACCGTGCGGGACAAGGGCGCGGGGATTGCGGATATCGAGCAGGCTATGACCCCGCTGTTCACAACGGCTCCCGAGGAGGAGCGCAGCGGTCTGGGCTTCTCAGTAATGGAGAGCTTCATGGACAGGGTGAGCGTAAAGAGCGCCCCGGGGAAAGGCACCACGGTGACCATGGAAAAGCAGCTCAGCGTACATACGCGCCCAGCCGAGCCGGAGCTCCAGACGACATGACGAGGGACGAATTTATAGAGAGCAACCTCCCGCTGGTGCACAAGCTGGCGAACAGGTTCCGCGGAAAGGGCATAGACTACGAGGAGCTGTATTCCGCAGGCTGCGTGGGGCTGATAAAGGCGTGCGACCGCTTCGAGCCGGAGCGCGGGCTGTGCTTCTCGACCTACGCGGTGCCTGTCATTCTCGGGGAGATACGCCGGCTTTTCCGTGACGGAGGGAGCGTGAAGATAAGCCGCGGTCTGAAGGAGCTCTCCGTAAAGGCGGCGCGGGTACGGGACAGGCTGGCAGAAAACGGCGAGCCGAGGGTCTCCGACATTGCCGCCGCCCTCGGGGTCACTCAGGAGGAAGCCGCCGAGGCGCTCTGCGCCGCCGTGCCGCCCATCTCGCTTGATTCCGGCGGGGAGGACGGGGAAACGCTGCACGTCCCGCAGAATTCAGGCGAAGCGGAGCTCATCGACAAACTGGCTCTGCGGCAGTGCCTTTCGGAGCTCTCCGGCACCGACCGCGACATTATAATACAGCGCTATTTTCGCGGAAAAACTCAGTGCGAGACCGCGCAGCTACTCGGGATAACTCAGGTGATGGTCAGCCGCCGGGAGCGGAAGATTCTCTCGTCGCTCCGTGAACAGCTTGTGTGAAATACCACTTGACAAATCCCGCGCCGTGTGATATCATATTATCCGGGAATGACGACCTCCCTGTGGCATTACGCCACGAACCGCAAAGAAATTTTGCTGATGGCATCTGCGAAAGAAATCCGCCGGGAAAACCCGGTGCTTTTCCGCATACGCAGGGCTGTCAGCTTTTTGTTTATGCGGAGTGAGGAGGTATTTTTATGTTACTTAGCGCTGCACTTGTACTGCTTTCCGGGCTGATACTCGGAGAGATAGCCGGGAAGCTCCGGCTGCCGAAGCTCACCGGAATGATAGCCGCCGGAATCATTCTAGGCTCGCTTGGCTGGCTCGCGCCGGAATTCATGGCAATATCCGCCGACCTGCGGAAAATCGCACTGATAATAATTCTGACCCGGGCGGGGCTCAATCTGGAGCTCTCCGACCTGAAAAAATGCGGCCGCCCTGCCCTGCTGATGAGCTTTGTCCCGGCAAGCTGCGAAATAATCGGGGTCACTCTGCTGGCAATGCCTCTGCTCGGGCTTAACGTCACGGAAGCCGCAATGATGGGCTCCGTGCTGGCGGCGGTCTCCCCTGCCGTGGTTGTTCCGAAAATGCTCCGGCTGATGGAGGAAAAGCGCGGCACCGGAAAGCAGATCCCGCAGATGATACTCGCAGGAGCTTCCACTGACGACGTGTTCGTTATCGTGATGTTCTCGGTATTTTCCGGGCTTTGCGCCGGCGGCGAGGTTTCCGCGCTCTCCATCGTGAACATTCCTGTGTCGATAGTCCTCGGAGCCGCCGTTGGCGTTGGCTGCGGGCTTCTGCTGGCGCTCCTGTTCGGGAAGCTGCATATGCGCGACAGCGTCAAGGTGGTTATCCTGCTGAGCATTTCGTTCCTGCTGGTGACGCTGGAAAACTCCCTGCCGGAATGGATAGATTTTTCCGGTCTTGTCGCCGTTATGACCAGCGGGATAGCGCTACGCTGGAAAGCGCCGGAGCGCGC
>CALBGD010000447.1 GCA_937893735.1 uncultured Clostridia bacterium
TACCGGGCTGTCGATCTGCTCTTCGGAAGCGTCGAGATCGAGAAGAAGCTCAAGAACCTCGTCAACGACTTCCTTGTTTCTTGCGTCGGGACGGTCTGTTTTGTTAACAACCACTATTATCTTATGTCCGAGCTCAAGAGCCTTCTGGAGCACGAAACGGGTCTGCGGCATGGTTCCCTCAAAGGAGTCTACCAGCAGAAGAACGCCGTTTACCATTTTGAGGATACGCTCAACCTCGCCGGAGAAGTCCGCGTGGCCGGGGGTATCGACAATGTTGATCTTTACGCCGTTGTACATACAGGAGGTATTCTTCGCGAGAATGGTGATTCCGCGCTCACGCTCAAGTGCGTTGCTGTCCATTACTCGGTCGCTTACTACCTGATTCTCACGGAAAGCTCCGCCCTGCTTAAGCATCTCATCGACCAGCGTGGTCTTGCCGTGGTCAACGTGGGCGATTATTGCAATATTCCTTAAATCGTTTCTTACCAATTATCTCACATTCCTTTATAATATAGTTTTTTACATCGTTCTTTATTATACTACTTTTTTTCCCATCATACAAGGGCGTAGGCAAAAAAACGTTGTTTTAATTACATTTACCGATTACAGAAAACAGTTTTTGTATATTTTCACAAGAAAAGAAGCCGAGGATTCCCCGGCTTCATATGGTTTACTTGAATATCCTGCGCATTTTCTCAGCTATGAGTGCGCGGCGTTCTTTCTCTGCGTCCGGGTCTGTTTCCCAGCCGGACGATGTGCGCCGAAGTATGTTTCCCTCATGCACGCCCTGCGGCAGTTCAGCTAGAGGAATATCAATTTTTACACCGTCGTCGTATGCAACTGCGGTTCCTTCTTCGATTCGGTCAACAATAATCATGCTGCGTCCTCCGTACGGAAATTGCCCTCTCCGTTATCAGAATAAATGCTGAATTTCTCTCCGTCACTTACAAATACGATATTGCCGCTGTCCATGGTGGTGAGTATTTTCGCTCCATGCTCAGTAAGACGGTCGAGCACGGCCTGCTTCGGGTGACCGTAGGAATTGTCTTCACCTACGCATATCACTGCATATTCAGGAGATACAGCCTCGATGAATGCAACGGTGCTTGAAGATGTGCTTCCGTGGTGTCCTACTTTCAGGACGTTGCTTCTGATGTATTCCCCGCTGTTGAGTATATCATTTTCGGCTGCGCGCTCGATATCTCCGGTGAAGAGGAATGATTTCTCGCCATGAGTAAGCCGGCATACGATCGAAAAGTTGTTAAGGTCGGCATAATCATCATGCACCGGAGCAAGTATCTGGAGAACCGCTCCGTTACCCAGCGGGATATTGGTTCCGGTCTGGGAATATTCCGCTGTGATTCCCTTCTGGCTGATAACGTCCAGCATTCGCTCGAAGTTTTTCGTCATGGGAAGTATCTTTTCCGGAATTTCCGGCATTATAACCTTGCCTATTGAGAATTTATCCAGTACGTCAGCCATTCCGCCGATGTGATCCTCATGCGGGTGGGAGGCTATAACATAGTCCAACCTGCGTATTCCAAGACTGCTGATGTAATTTATCACGCGGTTTGAATATATCGCTTCACCTGTGTCGATAAGCACCCTTGTGTCCCCGGCGACGATAAGTTCGCAGTCGCCCTGCTCCACGTCAATGTAGTGCACCGAAACCTCCCCGTCCGCCGTTGTGACTGTGGTGTTCCTGCCGGTAAGCATTGCGGAAAGCTCTGCGGAGGTGGGTATGAATTCCAGCTTGAAAATTTCTTCATTAAGATATATTCCGAGGGAGAATACAAAGAAAATAGTGAATACTACAAGAAAAACCTTACCCGCGGTGCTTGCCGGAGGATTTTTTCGGTTTCGCCGTTTGTCTGCCATTCATGCTCCTCCTTTCCTTGCCGCGGTTCTGGCTCTGCCCGCGCTGGCCGCTGAATTTCTGTGGAGCTTTCCCCGAACCGTTCGCATTTCTCTGGCGGCTGTGGTCAGACGGAGGAATAAGGCACTCCCTGCCGGTGCCGATAAGCTCGCGATGCTTGGTCATAATAAGAGCTTTTTCTACGATATCATGATTTTCCGGCTTGAAATACTGGAGCAGCGCTCTCTGCATACGCTTTTCCTCTGGAGTGCGCGGAACAAACACCGGCTCCATTGTGTAGGGGTCGAGGCCAGTCCAGAACATTGCCGTTGATATCGTTCCCGGAGTCGGGTAGAAGTCCTGAACCTGTTCCGGGCGGATATTGTGCTTTTTCAGAAATATCGCAAGCTGTACCGCTTCTTCAAGCGTGCAGCCCGGGTGGCTGGACATGAGATACGGTACAAGATACTGCTCCTTGCCGCACTTCTTTGTCGCCGCATAGAAACGTTTTTCGAACTCTTCATAGACCTCAATGTGCGGTTTCCCCATAAGGTCGAGC
>CALBGD010000448.1 GCA_937893735.1 uncultured Clostridia bacterium
CTGCTGACGGATATCACCTATATTCCGCTGAACGGCGCGTTCTGCTACCTCTCCACGATCCTGGACGGCTGCACGAAGCAGGTTCTTTCCTACGTGCTGAGCAAGTCTCTGGAAGTTGATTTTGTGCTGGAAACGGTACAAAAAATGGTGCAGCAGCATGGAATTTCACTGAAAAAGGAGACAATTCTGCACAGCGACCAGGGCTCCCAATATACCTCGAAGGAGTTCACGGATTACTGCTTTGCTCATAATGTCACTCAAAGCATGAGCCGTGCGGGCTGTCCTTACGATAACGCTCCGAAAGAGCGTTATTTCAACACCTTGAAGAGGGAGCTCATCTATCAGCATTCCTATACTTTGGACAGCAGACTGTTCTCCGATATTGACGATTATGTTCTCCTTTGGTATAATTCCGTCAGACCTCACTCGTTTAACAACGGTCTTACTCCCTGGCAGAAACGTTGGGCTTGATCTTTTGGGAAGGTGTTACAATTTTGCTTGACAGGAACAATTGACAACGATGTGTATTTGTGATAAAATGGAAGCATAACGATTTCAGAGCCAACGGAAAAGGAATACACGTGAATATAAAGACATTCAAGGGCGATTTCAACGACACGATTTTGCAGCGCGGGCAGACATATTTCCGTCAGAAAAGGCTGAAAGAAGTGACATGCGACGGCAGCGGAAACTACCGCTTTATCATCGCAGGAACGAAGAATTACAAAGTAACAGCTTCAATAAACCCGGAGGGTGGACTTTCCGGGCTTTCATGCAACTGCCCATACGACCGAGGATACTGCAAGCACCTTGCCGCTGCACTCACTTACCTTGAAAGCATTTATGATTCCATATCCAACCGCAGCTCGGACTACACAGGGCTGCTTATTCAGCAGTACACCGAGAAAGCCGCGATTTCCGCACAGGAACACGGAATACGGCTTGTGCCGGAGCTTGATTCAACGCATGAGGGACTTAAATACACGATGAAAATAGGGCGCGAAAAACTCTATGTCGTGAATGATATTTATGATATGTATCAGGCATTCCGCGGCAGGCTGAACAAGAAATACGGAAAGGAACTGGAGTTCGTACACAGCCCGGAAATTCTGGACGAGCAAAGTTCGGCGCTCCTTGAATTAACATTCGGCATCTATCGGAGTTCCGGCGCAGGTATCGACAGAAAACGCAGATTTCTTATACAGGGTCAGGACACAGTGCGTTTCTTTCAGATAGTCAGGGAACACGGTGTAGATTACAGGCGAAGCCACTTTGACGTGAAATTTTCCGACCCGGAAATCAGTTTTGACATTTCAAAAACTGACACTGGACGCTATCTTCTGCGACCAGCTGGGAACATAGAAATATTTAATGCAGATCAGAATTTCTGCATAATAATTGACGGCGATACAAGGACGATACACGTCTGCGGCAGGGAGTTCACGAGTGCAGTCGGAATGCTGCTTTATGCCGCATTAAAGGAAGAACTGCTGATTTCCGAAAAGGATATTGCGGCTTTTTATACTGCTGTAATTCGTCCTGTGGGAAAATATGTTGATTTTTCCGGGCTGGAGCTACTTTCGGATATCACGCCTCCGGAATTGAGCGCGCGGCTGTATATCGACATGAATATAAGCGGAGAAGTCGTTGCAAGGCTTGCCTATCTTTACGGCAACGAGGAATTTACGCCGGAGCAGAGCCAGAGAAAAAATCCGTTTTGCGATCATTTCGCAGAGGCTTCCTGTGAACTATTAGTTAACAAATATTTTGACATTCATTATGATAAAGGAAATCCATTTTTTATCGACAGCGATGATGGTATTTTTCGTTTGCTGATCGAGGGAATCCCCGCGCTTTCCGAGAAAATGGAGATACTCACGACTGACCGTTTCAGCAGAAAAGCAGTACTGCGTCCTGCGGCTCGTCCAGCTCTGGGAGTGCGCCCTAGCG
>CALBGD010000449.1 GCA_937893735.1 uncultured Clostridia bacterium
ATTGATATAACCCTGGGGAAATCAGTTTCCGGCACTGACCGTGAGCAGCTGGCCTATCTGATCTACTATCCTGACAAACAATTGAAAAATCTGCGTATAAAGGGCGAGCTGTCCGACGAGTGGCGCAGGCTGACGATATACAGGCTGATATTAGTCTGTGAGGCTGTGTCGGCTAAATATACGCGTTCACGTGTACGCAAACGTATTCCTAAGGATATGGTGTATATTCTGGACGAGCTGCTTAATGTCACCGATGATGTTGTCAAGGAATATTACTATGACGAGATAATCACGACCATACTTGATACAGGGATCGCAGATCACTTTATCAAGTCCCTTTGCGAGCTGATACAGTCGCTTGCCATCGACAAACTGCATATTATCGGCGATATTTTTGACAGAGGACCAAGAGCCGACATAATCATTGACGAACTGATGAAAATGCACGATGTTGATATCCAGTGGGGAAATCATGACATATCGTGGATGGGCGCGGCTTCGGGCAACCGTGCTCTTATCGCAAATGTTATCCGCATTTCCATGCGATACAATAATTTTGACGTTCTGGAAGACGGCTATGGGCTTAATCTCAGGGCGCTGGCAGTGTTTGCGGGGGAATACTACAAGGACGACGACTGCGCGCTTTTTATGCCGCAGACGCTTGACGACAATATCTATGACCCTGTGGATACAAAGCTGGTCGCAAAAATGCACAAGGCGATAACTGTGATCCAGCTGAAGCTGGAGGGTCAGCTCATCGAGCGCCACCCGGAATGGGAAATGTCTAAGCGTGACATTTTCCGAATGGTTGATTTTGACCGGGGAACAGTCACCATAGAAGGCAGGGAGTATGAGCTGCTTGATAAAAATTTCCCGACAGTATGCCGTGAGGATCCGCTTTCCCTGACGGAAGCTGAAAATGAGCTTATGTCCGTGCTGGAAAATTCATTCATGCACAGTGAGCGGCTCAATCTCCATATTCGGTTCCTGTATTCGAAGGGCTCTATGTATAAGACGATAAACGGGAATCTCCTGTTTCACGGCTGTATTCCGCTTGACGAGAACGGACAGCTGCAAAGCGTGAACATCGCAGGAAGGCTTTATTCCGGCAAGGCGCTGCTTGACAAGCTTGACGAAATAGCAAACAAGGCATATTTCATGCAGGCAGGAGAAGAAAAGTCGTATTCCGCTGATTATATGTGGTATCTGTGGAGCGGAGCCTGTTCGCCGCTTTACGGCAAGGATAAAATGGCGTTCTTTGAGAGATATTTTCTCAATAACAAGGAACTTCAAAAAGAAAATTACAATGCCTATTATCACTTCTCAGAACAGGCGGAGGTTTGCGGAAGAATATTGGAGATGTTCGGGCTTGATCCGGTAAGAGGCCATATAATCAATGGTCATGTTCCCGTGAAGATAAAGAACGGAGAAAGACCGGTAAAGGCGGAAGGCAGATTGTTCGTTATTGACGGAGGTATCTCAAAGGCTTATCAAAAGGCTACGGGCATAGCGGGTTACACATTGATCTATGATTCGCACAGCCTTAATCTGGCGGAGCACAGACCTTTTATTGCTGGTGAAAGCGAGCACACTCCGGAGATACACCTTGTGGAAAAGCTGGACCGCCGCGCCAATATTTCCGACACTGACAAGGGCGCGGAACTTCTGGAGCAGATAAATGACCTGCGTGAGCTCCTTAATGCCTACCGTTCCGGCGAAATAAAAGAAAGCGGCAGATAAAACGAAATGAGGACCAAGGCATAATATGTTTACCAATAAAGATCTGCGGAATCTGATAGTTCCGCTGTTTATTGAGCAATTTCTGCTGATGTTTGTGGGGATTGCAGATACGTTTGTTGTCAGCTTTTCCAGTGAGGCAGATGTTTCCGGCGTTTCGCTGGTGACCTCATTCAATACTGTGCTGATATTCCTGTTTACGGCGCTGTCTTCCGGAGGAGCGGTTATCATAAGCCAGTATATCGGAAGCAAGAATGAGAACAGCGCGTCGCGCTCATCGGGTCATCTCCTGATGATATCCACTGTTATTTCCGTGGCAATGACTATTCCGATAATTCTGTTCCGAGAACCGCTTCTGCGTCTGCTGTTCGGCAGGATTGAGCAGGACGTAATGTCAGCCTGCGACATTTATTTGGCTTATAACCACGCTTTCACTGCCCGCGCTTGCAATTTATGACGCCGGGGCTTCCCTGTGCCGCAGCATCGGCAGAACGTAACAATGTACATTTCCATCGTGGCAAATGTGATAAATGTCATCGGAAACTGCGTCGGGGTGTTTCTGCTTCATCTGGGGGCGGCAGGCGTTGCATACCCGTCGCTGATCTCCCAGATAATGTCTGCCGTGGCGGTCACGGTGTTCTGCTTCAACAAGAAAAATCCGGTTCGCTATAAGGCGGCAGATATTTTTTCATGGGACGGTATGCTGCTTAAAAAAATCATGGGCATCGCGCTTCCCAATGGGGTCGAGAATGGCGTTCATCAGCTGGTAAAGGTCGCACTTTCCAGCATGGTCGCACTTTTTGGTACATACCAGATCGCAGCGAACGGCGTCGCCCAGAGTATCTGGTCGCTTGCTTCGATCATGGGACTTGCCATGTCTCCGGTCTACACAACGGTTATCGGTCAGTGCATGGGTGCGAAAGATATTGATTCAGCAAACTTCTATTTTAAAAAGCTGAATAAAATAACCCTTGTTCTGTCTATCCTGTGGAATATCCTGATATTTGCTATAACTCCGCTGATAGTTCAGTACTCTGCAATTTCTCCGGAGGCAAAATCACTTGTCATCTGGCTCGTTCTTATAAACAATATCTTTAATGGGCTGGCGTATCCTTTCGCTGGCTCACTGGGAAATGGGCTCCGGGCGGCAGGCGATGTCAAGTTCACCATGATCATTTCCATCACTCTGACTATTGCTGCGCGGCTGCTGTTTTCGGCGCTGTTCGGACTGTGGCTTAACTGGGGAGTTATTGGTGTGGCTATCGGAATGAGCATTGATCTGGTGTTCCGCGGCGCGATATTTATATGGAGATATAAGTCGCAGAAGTGGACGAAATTTAATGTCGTTTGAATTGGGAGAAGTGGCTATGAGCATGGAGAAAGTACGCATACACTATATTTTCCACGGGACCGTACAGGGCGTTGGATTCCGGTATAAAGCCTGTTACAGCGCAAAAAACCGAGGCGTGACCGGCTGGGTGAGAAATTGCAGCGACGGTACCGTCGAGATGGAAGCGGAGGGATATCTCGCTGATATCGCAGCCGTTATCCGTGAGCTCGACGAACATTCGTGGGGATCCATCGAGCGCATAGAATCTGAGAACATTCCTCTGGAGGGCGGATATGGTTTTGAGATAAGATAAAATCATACAAAGGTATCTGTGATATTGATTATACAGATACCTTTTTTGCTGCATTGTTTAACGTTATTTTAACATGAGGAAGATAGTTCGTTTAACACAGGATATGTTAAAATGTGAAAAGATAAGTTGCTATGCCTGAATTAAGATATGCCCCCAAATCAGTTGAATGAAAAGCCGTTTACGCTGTTTTTTATCGCTTTGGGAAAGATAGA
>CALBGD010000450.1 GCA_937893735.1 uncultured Clostridia bacterium
AAGCGCCATGTTCTCGGAGATCACGGTGCACGCGTTTCTCTGCACGATATTCCTTGGAGGGGACACCTGCTTCTTCCTGTATGCGATGATGTGCATTCCGGTTGCGATATATTACCTGTTCCTGACCTGTTCCAGCGAGGTTTTCAAGCGCGGAACGGTGATATTCACGCTGCTTTCAGTGGGGGCCATTGCGTTTTCACTGCTTTATGTGCATTTCAGATCACCTGTATACTACAATGCACGAAGACTTCTTTCGGCAGGCGAGATAGATACTATGCGCGCAATAAATGTTGGGTATAATCTGATCCTGCTGTTCGGGTTCAGCAGCCTTTTCATTCTGGAGATAAACTCACTTATAAAGCAGCTTAACCAGACCAACGATCAGCTTAACTACACCGCCACCCACGACGCGCTGACCGGGCTTTACAACCGCTACTGCCTTAACAGCACGCTGAGCGCGCTGGTAAAGAGCGAGAAGCCGTTCTGCCTTGTAATGGGCGACCTTGATGATTTTAAGAAGATAAACGATTCCTTCGGACATGACTGCGGCGATATCGTACTGAAATCCGTTGCGGACGTGATCATGCGGAATATCCGCGAGTGCGACACTGCCTGCCGCTGGGGCGGAGAGGAAATACTGATAATCATGGACGGCTGCTTCGATGACTGCTATCAGGTGGTGAGCCGGATAAAGTCAGAGATAAATTCTCTCGGAATAGAGCACGAGGGGAAACCGGTAAAGGTGTCTATGACTTTTGGATTCACGGCCAGCGCCGAGAGCAGCTCTAACGATCTGGACGAGCTGCTTTCCACGGTGGATAAGCGGCTGTATAAGGGCAAGACGAGCGGAAAGAACGTTATAGTAGTAGGATAAAGAAGAACATGGCATGAAATCAATGATCGGATTCATCAAGCGCGAAGCCGTGCTTTGCATATCGCTGGCAGCGGCTCTTATATCAATGATATTCATTCCTCCTAACGAGGGATACCTTGACTATGTGGACTGGTCAACTCTTGGGCTGCTTTTCTGCCTGATGGCGGTGGTGAAGGGTTTTGACAGCATAGGCGCGTTTTCAAGGCTGTCCGGAGCGCTGACCTCCAGATTCCGCAGCACAAGGGCGCTTGGAGCCGCGCTGTCGCTGCTGTGCTTCTTCCTTGCAATGCTGGTGACGAACGATGTTTCGCTGATAACCATTGTTCCGTTGACGATAACGCTTTTCCGCGAAGCGCCTGAAGTGCTTATCCGCACGGTGGTTCTGGAGACTGCCGCCGCGAATCTCGGCTCCATGGCGACCCCTGTCGGAAATCCGCAGAACCTGTTTATCTACACGCACTACAATATGCCGATAGGGGATTTTTTCCGGGTGATGCTCCCAGTCACTGTATTAAGCCTGCTGATAATCGCGGCGTCCGTGCTGTTCATTCCCAAAGCTGAGCTCGCGAAGCCTGAAGCCACGGTTAAAGCCCATGAATCCGGCGGCAGGAAAAAGCTGCGGACGGCGGTTTACATAGTGACGGCGGCGGTTTGCGTCTGCACTGTGCTGAGATTCCTCGACTGGCGTATCTGCTTCGCTGTGGTGCTCGTCGGCTCGATCATCGCGGACGCCCGCGTGCTTATGCGCGTGGATTACGCGCTCCTCGGGACATTTATCTGCTTCTTTGTTTTTGTCGGGAATATCTCGGCTATACCCGCTGTTCAGGGGCTCATCAGCGGAGCGGTCACGGGGCGCGAAATGCTCGCCGGGGCGGTTATCTCTCAGGTGATAAGCAACGTTCCCTGCGCGGTAATGCTGTCAGGATTCACGCAGAATGCGGAGCAGCTCCTGCTTGGCGTTGACCTCGGAGGACTGGGGACGCTCATTGCTTCGCTCGCGAGCCTTATTTCGTTCAAGTTCTACTGCGCTTCGCCCGGGGCAAGAAAAGGACGCTATTTTGCGGAATTCACACTGTATAATTTTGCGGTGCTGGCTGTTCTCTTTGCAGCCCAGACCGGGATCAATGCATTGATATAAGGAGAATTTTATGGGAAGAACCGAAAATATATCAGTTTTCAGGGACACATCTCAGATGTGCAAGACAGATCAGCGGCTGAGGGCTGCGATAAAGGATTCCAATAGCCGACAGGAGATGATACCCGGAAACGAGCCGTTTGAACTCACCGTTCAGCCGCAAAGCGTTTCCGCGCAGGTGACCGTCAGCAGGAAGCGGACGCTGGAGGCCGCAGAGAGCTTCGCCCGCGCCGGAGAACACGTATGTGTGCTGAATTTTGCTTCGGCTTCGAATCCCGGCGGGGGAGTTGTGAACGGCTCCTCAGCGCAGGAGGAAGCGATATGCCGCTGCTCCACGCTGTACAGCAGCCTTATCCAGCCGGAGCTGTGGGAAAGCTTCTACGGTCCGCACCGGGAGGCAAACGATCCGCTCCACAACGACGACTGCATATACACTCCCGGTGTGGTCGTGTTCAAGACGGATACTGATGTCCCGCGCACGATGCCGGAGGAAAGCTGGTACAGCGTGGATGTCGTGACCTGCGCGGCTCCGAACCTCCGTGAAACTCCGAGCAACCAGATGAATTATGACGGCGATACCCCGGCAGCCATAAGCGGCGGGGAGCTTCAGGCGCTTCACGAGCGGCGTCTGCGCCGTATCCTCAGCATTGCCGCTGAAAAGGGCTGCGACGCTGTGATACTTGGAGCGTTCGGCTGCGGAGCTTTCCGAAATCCGCCGGAAGTGGCTGCTGCTGCGGCAGTATGCGCAGTCAGGGAATTCTCGCGTTATTTCAGCGCCATCGAGTTTGCGGTATACTGCTCTCCGAGAGACGACACCAATTTCAGGGTTTTTGAGAAAGCTTTCAGAAAATAAAAACAGCAGAAAGTACTTGACAATCAGCAGTGAAAATGGTACAATAAACTTTGCGTAAATAATTTATCGAAATACAGGTGCAAAAGCAGACTAATGACAATATCTGCCTAGCCTAACAAGGAATCAGGTGAGAATCCTGAGCAAGGCCGTTGCCGTATTTTGCCTCAAAGCATACATGATGTAATGTCAGTCACTGGAATTTTCCGGGAAGGCGTATGTGAGCCGGTTTTGCCGGCGGGCGATAAGTCGGAATACTTGCCTGTGTTTTCCCGTGACAGGGTGTTGTTTATAGTCTGCGGAACTCCGGAACGTAAACGATGATGTGCCATAAAAAACAAGCCGCATCTGCGGCTTTGTTCGTGTTGCTTTTTTTTCCGCGCTGCTAGTTGCAGGACGGGTGCTTCTGGCATATCATATCCGGGAAACATAAAAGACTTTGGACATTATCTGGGTTACGGCTCGGATAATGTCTTTTTTGTTTCCGGAGGGTGGGTTATGAAAATGAAAATCTTTCTGTCAGCGGTGATACTGCTCTGCACGGCAATTCTTCTTTGCGGCTGTGAAAAAAGCGCTGCGTCAGTCTCGCAGGCTGAATATTCATTTACGGACGACCTCGGGTATGAGGTCGGACTGAGCACACCGCAGAATGTCGCAGTATGCAGCGGCAGTCTTGCAGAAATATGGCTTCTGGCGGGCGGAGAACTCCGTGCAGTCACCGCGGACGCCTACG
>CALBGD010000451.1 GCA_937893735.1 uncultured Clostridia bacterium
GCGTTCATGCTCGTGAAGAATCCGGTCGTCAAGGCAATATGCCGGGTATACATCGAGATAGTCCGCATAATGCCGCAGCTCGTTTGGCTGTTCATCATCTTTTTCGGTGTGACAAAGCTCACCGGGATAAATTTCAGCGGAGAAACCGCGTCAGTGATAATGCTCACGATATGGGGAGCTTCCGAGGTCGGCGACCTTGTTAGATCGGCTTTCCTGTCGATCCCGAAGCACCAGTTCGAATCCGGGCTTTCCCTCGGGCTGAGCAGATTCCAGCTTTATGCTTACGTTATATTCCCGCAGGCGATACGCGGACTTGTTCCGGATATCATCAACCTGTCAACGCGTATGATAAAGACTACCGCGCTGGTTTCGCTGATAGGCGTTACAGAGGTCCTCAAGGTCGGCAAGCAGATAATCGACGCAAACCGCTTCGAATTCCCGAATGCCGCTCTGTGGGTCTATGCCGCGATATTCCTGATGTACTTCATAATATGCTTCCCGCTGTCTCTGCTGTCGAGGAAGCTCACGAAAAAGAGAGGTGAATGACCATGGCTGAACACATTATAGATATTGATCATCTGACCAAGCGCTTCGGCGACAACACAATAATCAACGATCTGTCGCTCAGTGTTGAAAAGGGCGAGGTCGTGGTACTCATCGGTCCCTCCGGCTGCGGCAAGAGCACGCTGCTCCGCTGCATAAACGGGCTGGAGCCCATTCAGGGCGGCTCGGTGAAGCTCCATGGGGAACCTGTCGAGCACGGTAAACCCAGCCTCTACAAGGTCCGCCAGAAGATAGGCATGGTATTCCAGAGCTATGACCTTTTCCCGCACATGACGGTCATGAAGAATATACTGCTTGCCCCCATGAAAGTTCAGAACCGCAGCAAGGAGGAAGTCACAAAAAAGGCGATGGCGCTGTTAAAGCGCGTAGGCCTTGAGGACAAGGCGAACTCCTACCCGGCGGAGCTTTCCGGCGGACAGAAGCAGAGAGTTGCGATAGTCCGCAGCCTTATCATGAACCCGGACATCATGCTGCTTGACGAGATAACCGCCGCGCTTGACCCGGAGATGGTGCACGAAGTCCTGAACGTAGTTCTCGACCTTGCGAAGGGCGACCAGAACACAACCATGGTGATAGTCACCCACGAAATGGCGTTCGCACGGGCAGTCGCAGACAGGATAGTGTTCCTTGACGGAGGAGTCATCGTTGAGGAAAACACCCCGGACGAATTCTTCGACCACCCGCAGACAGAGCGTGCACAGCGCTTCCTTAAGACGTTCACCTACTCGCGCTGAGCAGGTAAACATATAAAAACAAAACACAAACAAAGGGACAAATGGAGGACACAGACATGAACACTTTCAAGAAGATCGCATCTGTATTTGCAGCGGCAGCTATGGCAGTTTCCATGGCAGCCTGCTCCTCAAACAACACAAGCAGCACAGCCAGCGAAGGCTCCGCAGCCGACAACGGCTCTTCCGCAGCCGCAGGCTCTTTCCGCACCGTTGACGAGATCAAGGACAGCGGCGAGATCACCATCGGCGTTTTCTCTGACAAGAATCCTTTCGGATACGTTGACAACGACGGCAAGTTCCAGGGCTACGACGTATATTTCGCTGAGCGCATCGCAAAGGACCTCGGCGTTGAGCTGAAGCTCGTTCCCGTTGAGGCTGCGAGCCGCGTAGAGTTCCTCGAGACAGCAAAGGTTGACGTTATCCTCGCAAACTTCACCGTTACCGATGAGCGCAAGGAGAAGGTAGACTTCGCACTGCCCTACATGAAGGTATCCCTCGGCGTAGTTTCCCCTGACAGCGCGACCATCACCGACGCTGAGCAGCTCAACGGCAAGACCCTTATCGTTGTAAAGGGCACAACTGCTGAATCCTACTTCACCGAGAACTATCCTGACGTAAAGCTCCAGAAGTACGACGAGTACAACGAGGCTTATTCCGCACTCCAGGACGGCAGAGGTGACGCATTCTCCACCGATAACACCGAGGTGCTCGCATGGTCCATGAACAACCCCGGCTTCACAGTTGGCGTTGAATCCCTCGGCAGCACTGACGCTATCGCTCCGGCTGTAACAAAGGGCAACGAGACCCTGCTCAACTGGCTCAACGATGAGATAACCTCCCTCGCTGACGAGCAGTTCTTCCACGCAGACTATGACGCTACGCTCGCTTCCGTTTACGGCGAGAACGTTGATAAGGACAGCTTAGTCGTTGAAGGCGGCGTAATGTAAGTTACAGAAACCTAAATAGCAGGCTGTGGAGCCTCCGATTTCATCGGGGGCTCCTTTTTTTACTCACACTCAGCTCATTACGGGAAATACTGTAAAACCTATTGACAATTAAGCCGCAATGATTTATAATAAATATATGTTGACTTTTTTGGACGGGATAGTTTCGAGGTATAAATAAATGAACAAAAAGAAAAAAGGCTGGAAGCTGAACCTTATAGTCTGCGCCATTGCCTTTATCGTAATGATCGTGTATCTGATATTCGTTGACAGCATTGATAACGTGGTCGCAGCCCTCACCAAGATAAACAAGGGAGCCCTTATCCTGTGTATTGTGTTCATGATAGGCTACTGGGTGAGCGAAGCGGCAACAGTCCATGTAATGCTGAAATCCATGCATCCTAAAATGAAATTCTGGGACACATGGCTGGTCACGATAATCGGGCAGTACTTCAACTGCATCACCCCCTCCGCTTCCGGAGGTCAGCCCATGCAGGCTTATTACCTTGTAAAGTTCGGGGTTCCGCTGGGGTGCGGGCTTACCGCGCTTCTCAGCCGTTTTATCGTGTATCAGTTCGTGCTGACCATGTATTCTGTATTCACACTTGCGGTAGGGTTCAACCACTTCGGAGACGACCTGACTCAGAAAGGGCTTATGCCGTTCGTACTTATCGGATTCGTGATAAACACCGCTGTTATCATATTCCTGTTCTCAATAGCTCTGTTCAAGAATGCAACGCTTAAGGGCTGCAACTGGATAATCTCCCTGCTGGCTAAAATGCATATCCTCAAGCACCCTCTCAAGAACAGGGTTTATCTTACCCGCGAGGTAAACAAGTTCTACGAGAATTTCAAGTACCTGCGAAAAAATATTCCACTCCTGCTGAAAGCGGTGTTCTTCACATTCATTCAGCTCACGCTGTACCTGAGCATTTCCTATGTTCTGTACCGCGGCTTCGGAATGAGCGACGCAAGCCTGCTCCAGATAATGAGCTATCAGGCGTATGTACTGATGATATCTTCGTTTATCCCCCTGCCCGGAGCCATGGGCGGAGCCGAGCTCGGCTACCACGGATTCTTCAAGGATATCTTCACTGAGCAGTATGTCAACACCTCCATGATGCTGTGGAGAATAATGACGTTCTATCTGCCTATCATAGTAGGGCTCATCTTCACCATGACGATGAAGAACCGCGGAATAAAGGAACCCACCGACGCAGAAGCAAAAGAAGTAATGTACGAAATGGAAAGATCCGCCTCTCATGAAGCGGATAACTCTAATGAGAACACATAAACACAAAAAGGAAGTAGACAAATGGCTGATTTAAGACACGAGATAGAAAGACGGCGCACATTTGCGATAATCTCTCACCCGGACGCCGGAAAGACAACGCTAACTGAAAAGTTCCTGCTTTACGGAGGCGCGATCTCCCTCGCCGGCGCCGTAAAAGGAAAGAAGAACACCCGCCATGCGGTCTCCGACTGGATGGAGATAGAAAAGCAGAGAGGTATCTCCGTTACCTCGTCCGTTATGCAGTTCAACTACGAGGGATACTGCATCAACATCCTTGATACCCCTGGACACCAG
>CALBGD010000452.1 GCA_937893735.1 uncultured Clostridia bacterium
TTGTATTTTTTCACATTCAGCATGGTATCCCGTCCCTTAGCATGGAGTATATATTTATAATACCACACGCGTGTTTATTTGTCAATTATTCTTGTCGGACTTTTTGCTGATGGCGCTTATATTCACGCTGCATTGCCTTGACAAAACCACACAGTTCGTGTATAATCTTGATTACAAAGCCAACCACTGGTAAGGAGTTTATATGAAAAAGATATTCGCGGTGTTTGCCGCCGCATTCATGCTGACTGGCTGCGCCGGAAATACAACGTCACAGCCAGAGAGCTCCTCTCCCGAAACTGAAAACACCTCGTCACAGCAGGAAAGCTCCGCCGTGACCGAACAGACCGAGAGCGCCGCTGCAACGGAAGAACCGGCGGTCTCCCGCACAGAGGAAGCCGCTGACTCCGACAGCCCGATAACCGTAAACTACGCCGAGGACGTAAATATCCCCGAGGGCGCGGAGGTGTTCGAGTTTTCCACTGCCGGAGCCTTACAGCCTGTCCAGACGATATTCACCGCCAGCCGCACGGTCGCTGACCTGAAAGTGCTTGCGCTGACCTACGAGGATATGGACGAGGACGGAAACGTCACGTTTTCCGTTGAAGAGCTCATGACTATCCCGAAGTTCACCGCAGACTCCGTACTGAA
Organism: uncultured Clostridia bacterium; assembly: GCA_937893735.1. Classification (GTDB taxonomy): domain Bacteria; phylum Bacillota; class Clostridia; order Oscillospirales; family Ruminococcaceae; genus CAG-115. The sequence continues at coordinate 649 of CALBGD010000452.1, forward strand.
TGCAAGCCTTGAATATATCGGCACGATACCGAACAACGGAATATCCTACACTGACCCTGAAACCGGAGACGAACGCCGCTTCGCAGTCAATATGAGCGGAAAGGACGGCTCGCTGTTCCTCTGGGAGTTCTGACGGCACGAAAAAAGGGGCTGAAGATCCAGCCCCACAAGAAATATCACAGACCGAAGCTCACTGACAGAGCGTTGTTAACCTGCGACATGGCGTCATTATCAAGCTCGCCCATGCGCTCTTTCAGCCGCCTTTTATCCAATGTACGCACCTGCTCCAGAAGCACTATGGAGTCCTTCGCAAGTCCGCAGGAAGCGGCATTCAGCGAAATATGTGTCGGAAGCTTCGATTTGTCCTTCTGGCTTGTTATTGCAGCGGCTATCACGGTGGGGCTGTGCTTGTTCCCGATATCGTTCTGGACTATCAGCACCGGACGTATCCCGCCCTGCTCTGAGCCTACCACCGGGCTTAGGTCCGCATAATAGATCTCTCCGCGTTTCACCAGCATTTAAAATCATTCCTTTCATATTGATCCTTTACGTCTGCGCCGGGTTTCCGGTTCAACGTTATTATTGCCTGCACCCTGAAAGTTATACAGGCTGTTTTCATAAAACAGGGATCCCCGGCACTACATTTTATTCCTTTATGACTAATTAAGTTACTGGAACAGGAGTACAAAATGCCTAAACTCACATGGGACAAAATACTTTCTCCGAACAGGAGCAGACCAAACGCCGGGGCGCGTCCCGGGGACGTCCGCTCGGAATTTGCCCGGGACTACCACCGCATAATCAGCAGCGCCAGCTTCAGGCGGCTTCAGGATAAAACGCAGGTGTTCCCGCTTGACCGCGGGGATTTCGTCAGGACGCGCCTCACACACTCGCTGGAGGTGTCCTCATTTGCGGGCTCCATCGGGGACACGGCGCTCGCACGTCTGATGGGCTCACGCCCGGAGATAACCCCGCAGATACGGCAGGACTGCGCCGAGATACTCCGCTGCGCCGGACTTATCCACGATATCGGGAACCCGCCGTTCGGTCATTTCGGGGAGTTCACTATACGCGAGTGGTTCTCTGAAAAGCTCCCGGAGCTGGAATTCTGCGGGCAGAAGGTCACTGGTCTCCTGACGGAGCAGCAGTGCGCCGACCTCACGAATTTCGAGGGCAACGCGCAGGCTCTGAGAGTTCTGACAAAGCTCCATTATTTCATCGACGAGCACGGAATGAATCTCACTCACGCCCTGCTCAACACCATAATAAAATATCCGGTGCCTTCCACCGGGATAGACCGCCGCAGCGGGGATATCCGCACCAAGAAGATGGGCTACTTCGCTTCCGAGCAGAGGCTGTACGAAAACATCATAGCCTCCACGGGGGCGGCAGACTGCCGCTATCCCCTCACATGGCTGCTTGAAGCGGCAGACGATATCGCGTACAAGACCGCCGATATCGAGGACGCACAGCGCAAGGGGCTGATCTCCTACAACGCCCTGCTGGCGGAGCTCACCTCACAGAAATTCGCCGAACAGTGCCGCACCGAGGCTGAGCGCGAAACCCTCGCCGCTGCAGCGGAAAAGCTCCGGCATTATCTCGCAAAGGCTCTGGACAACGGTATGCCCTCCCCAGAGGAAAACGCCGTGCAGAACTGCATGGTGCGCATTCAGTCGCTGCTGATAAACGCCGCCGCAGACGCGTTCGTGGAACACTATGACGAGATAATGAACGGCGAACTCCGCACGGAGCTTCTCGGCCTTTCGCCCGCACGGGTGCTTGCGGACGCCCTCGGCGACATCGCGCTGAGATACGCGTTCCGCTCAAAGGAGATACTTCGCATAGAGCTCGCCGTGTCCCAGATGATGAACTTCCTGCTGGAGCGGCTGACGGGCGCGGCTCTCCGGTTCGAGACCCCTCAGGAAAAGATAACCGACAGCAAGCTGATAAGCGTGATTTCGGAGAACTACGTCAAGATATGCCGGCTTGGCTGGCACGACGAAAACTCCGAGCTTTACAGCCGTTTGCTGCTCGTCACCGATTACATCTGCGGAATGACGGACGGCTACGCCCGCCAGCTCTACCTTGAGCTTAACGGAAGATAACACCCACGGAGGAAACAATGCCTGCTAAGCACAAATTCAAATACAAGCTGTCCTACAACTGTCCGGTCGTGCTGACATACGCGGCGGTCTGCCTCGTTATGCTCGGCGTGAACTGGATAACCGGCGGCTGGTGGAACCAGAACGTCATGGTCTGCTGGGGTCACCCGTCGTTTCTTGACCCGATGACCTACGTCCGGTGCCTGACCTATTTCTTCGGGCACTCCGGCTGGGAGCACTACGCCAGCAATATGCTGCTGATGCTCCTCGTTGGTCCCGTGGTGGAGGAAAAGTACGGCAGCGGGAACCTGATATTCATGATTCTGGTGACCGGGGTCGCCTCCGGACTGATACACTGCATTTTCTTCACCGGAGGGATCATAGGCGCCAGCGGTATCGTGTTCATGATGATAATTCTCAGCGCGTTCACGAACATGAAAAAGGGCGAGATACCGCTGACCCTGATACTCGTTGCCGCCATATATCTCGGACGCGAGATCGTCAACGCGTTCACTCCGGACACTGTTTCCCAGTTCGGACATATCATCGGCGGAATTTTCGGGCTGTTCTGGGGAATATATTTCTTTACCACAAAATTCCGAAGCCAGTATTGATGATTTCAAAAATTAACCATTAATAAAGCCGCTCATGGTGCAGATAATAACCCCGTGCAGATATCGCTGCACAGTCTTTTGAAAAAAGGAGAATCTGAACCATGAAGAAGCTTCTTAGTCTTGCGGCAGCGCTTTCTGCGGCTGCCGTCATAAGCTGCGCTGCCTCCGCAAACGGCGGAGTAGTCGGCGGGGTCGTAGGCGCGGGCGAGAGCATCGTAAACGGCGTGGTAAACGCAGGCGAGGACATCGTAAACGGCGTTACCGGCAGAAATACCACCACCGGTGCCGGAACCACGATCAGCGGCACGACAAACGGAACTAACTCCGGCACCACTGGCGGCATGACCAACGGTACCACCGGCGGAACTACCGGAACCACCAATGGAGCTGCTAACGGTACTGTCGGCGGCACAACAGGCGGCACGACCGGAGGCGCCACAAACGGCACGACCACCGGAACCACCAGCGGCACAGCCAATGGAACGAACACTACAACTCCCAACCCGAACACCGGCGTTCCTTTCAGCCTTGCTGCAGTAGGAGCGGCTGCCCTCGGTATCACTGGTATCGTTGCTGCCTCCAAGCGCGGTGAATAATTTAAGCAAATAACCTAATTAAATTGCGCTTTCGTTAACACGGGAGCGCATTGTTATTTTAGGTCAGAAAAATTATATGTTTTCACTAAATTTTTTTGTAAATAATGTTGAAAATGACAGTTGCATTTTTCCGCGCTTTATTGTAAAATAGTATGTGAGGATTTAGTGTTTGCTATCCGCACAAAAATTTTAGGAGGATTTTTTTCTTATGAAGTTAAGAAGAGTTATCTCTGCTGCCGCTGCTCTCGCAGTTGTTGCAGCAACTACAGTATCTTCCTTTGCAGCTTCCGTTGCAAAGGGCACAAATACCGATTCTGGTATGTTCGCCTGCCTGCTTTCTGAGGATTCCAATGTTCCGCTGTTCACAGACAGCAGCCTCGTTTCTACCATCACAAAGGTAAGCGTTACCCTGAAGTCCAAGGACAAGGATTTCGAGAAGGCTGTTAAGGCTGGCGATACTTGGTGCGGCGGATTCGGCGTTAACTCCAACTCCACTGGCTGGTCCTCTCACGAGTGGTCCATTCAGGACGGCGTTAAGGAGCTGACAATGGTTCCTACCGACACAAGATATGTTTACAAGGTTACATTCGACAACAAGGCTCCTATCTTCTCTGCAAGCGATACATACGCTCAGGTTTGGTGGCAGGACTGGACCAGCTCCGCTGAGTTCGAGTACGTTAGCTGCGAGCTCCTGAACGCTGACGGCGTTGATATCAGAGATATTGCTACAACACCTGCTGAGCCCACCGCTGAGGCTGAGGCTACTGCTGAGGAAGAGACTCCTGCTACTGCTGACGAAACAGCAGAGGCTACTGCTGAGGACACTGCTGAGGCTTACACAGAAGAGGTTGATACAACTGTTGAGACCACTGTTGAGACCACTGTTGAGGCTACTGTTGAGTCCACTGCTGACGCTGATACCGCTGACGCAGAAGCTCCTGCTGATGACGCCAATGCTGATGCTGGCAAGGGCAACCCTGACACCGGCGTTGCTGGCGTAGCTGTTGCTGCTGGCGTTGTAGCTCTGGCTGGCGCTGCTGTTGTAGTTTCCCGCAAGAGAAAGTAATCAATAAGTAAGTGATCAGATAGCTCAAACACTAACCGCACCCCCGGAGAGATCCGGGGGTGTTCTTTTATTACTTTAACAGTGGTTTTACGCGCTTCTTTTCAGTGATAATCAGCCATACAGGCGCATATAATATCCTTGTGGCAAAATATTACAATCGAAAGGAAGCGCAGAAATGGATTACAAAGTCACAAGCACCACGCCGGAGTCCCCCAGAAAAGAGCAGAAGAAAATGGACGCCGCCAAGCGAGTCTACGAGGAGCTCATCAAGTACATAAACCGCAAGGAAGCCGAAAGATCCGCATAAAATCCGGGAGGAAGTGAAAGCATGACCGCAGTGTACGTCAGGCAGAGTATCGACAAAAAGGACAGTATCTCAATAGAAACGCAGGTCGAATGCTGCCGGAAATGCTGCACGGGGGAATTCCGGGTGTACTCCGACAAGGGCTGGAGCGGCAAGAATCTCGACCGCCCGGAATTCCAGCGGCTGCTTGCGGACATAAAGCGCGGCGAGATAGACAAGATAGTCGTCTACCGTCTGGACAGAATCAGCCGCTCGCTGAACGACTTCTCGAACCTGATGGAGGTTTTCAAGAAGTACGGCGTGGAATTCGCCTCCACTGTGGAGACCTTCGACACCTCCACGGCGATAGGCAGGGCTATGCTCGGCATAATCATGGTATTCGCGGAGCTGGAGCGCGAGAACATTCTCCAGCGTGTAAAGGACAACTACTACGCCCGCGGAGAAAAGGGGCTTTACCTTGGCGGAGTGCCCGTCTACGGCTTCGACAAGATTCCCGCAAAGCTCGACGGGATAAAGACCTCTGTGCTTATCCCAAACGCTGATATGAGCACGGTAGAGTACATTTTCAGCGCCTACCGTGAAAGCGGCTGCTCCCTCGGGGATATCGTCAGGACGCTGAACACGCAGGGAGTCCCCTCCCCCGCCGGAGCGCTGTGGGACAGCAGCAAGGTCAGCCGGCTGCTCAGAAGCCCGGTATACGTCTGCGCGGACATGGAGGTCTACCGATATTTCAAGGCTAAGGGAGCGAAAATCTCCGGCTCCGCCGAGGATTTCACCGGGCAGCACGGCTGTTTCCTCTACGGTAAGCGGGAATCCAACGAGCGTAAGTACACCGACGTCCACGACCATGTGCTTTCCATAGGGCTGCACGACGGGGTGATATCCTCGGAGCTCTGGCTGGAGGTACAGCGCAAGCTTGACGGAAACACGCAGCTCCGCAAGGGAAAAAGCGGCACTCATTCGTGGCTCACCGGGCTGATAAAATGCGGGAAATGCGGCTACGCAATGCGGGTGATGTCCGGGAGCTGGTTTTACTGCTCCGGCAAGGCTAACCTGCACCTCTGCGAGGGAATCTCCGGAAAGCCCGAGATTTTCGCGGCTGAGCAGGCTGTATACTCCGAGCTGAAAAAGAAATTTGCTGAAATAAAGGAGCTCCGCCCGGACGGCAGCGCCCCGGTCTCCCCGAAAGCGAACAAGCTTAAAATGCAGCTTGAAACGCTGAACTCCCAGATAGACAACCTCGTGAACAAGATAACCGAGACCTCCGCCGCCATCGGGAAGGTGCTTGAAGCGAAGCTGGAGCAGCTTATTTCCGAGCGCGACAAGGCGCAGCAGGAGCTGGACAAGCTGGGCTGCGATACTCCGCGGCAGTCATACGAAAAGGTCATACCATTGTTGGACGAATTTCCCGAAATGCCCATAGACGTGAAGCGCCAGATAGCCTCGGAATTCATCTCAAAAATCCTCATCTGGGAGGACAGAATAGAGATACAGTGGAAATTCTGATACAAAAAACGGGTGCCAAATGCGGCACCCGTTATTTTTATCCAAGCTTTACTTTAATGAAATCCGTGATTATATCAACGCACTTATCGAATCCTAAATCTCCGCTGTTAAGGCACAGATCGTAATTTCTTGCGTCTATCCACTCCCTGCCGGTGTGCGCCTTGTAATATGCAGCGCGCTCCTTGTCAGTGGCTGTAATGGTCTTTATAGCTTCCTTGCGGTCTGTGATGCCCTTGACATCTGCCGCATTCTTTATGCACTGCTCTTCGTCGGCATAGATGAATACGCGTATCACATGGGGCTCGTCACGGAGCACATAGTCCGCGCAGCGCCCTACGATAACGCAGGATTCCTCAGAAGCCAGCTTCTTTATCACCATCGCCTGATAGTTGAACAGGTTTTCCTCGGAGATGAATCCGGATTTCCCCGGAGCTATGACCTCGCCCTTGTAAATCCCGGGCTTCCCGAAAATACCGTTCCTGGTCTTTTCGTCGCTCTGCCCGAACAGAGCCTCGTTTATTCCGCTTTCGTCAGAAGCGATCCTGATGAGCTCCTTGTCGTAGAACTTCACGCCGAGCTTTTCCGCCAGCATTTTTCCGATGGTTCTTCCGCCGCTGCCGAAGCCGCGGGCAATGGTAACTACAAACTTATCCATATGCGCACCCTCCCTCAGATCATTCGCCTAAGTATGCTTTCTTGACGGAATCGTTGTTCATGAGCTCCTTTGCGTCGCCGGAGAGAACTATCTTTCCGGTCTCCAGTACATACGCGCGGTTGGCTATGGACAGCGCTTTCTTCGCATTCTGCTCTACCAGAAGAACGGTGGTTCCGCTCTTATTTATCTCCTGAATGATATCGAATATCTCCGATACATACAGCGGGGAAAGTCCCATTGACGGCTCGTCCATCAGGATTATGGACGGCTTGGACATGAGCGCCCTGCCCATCGCAAGCATCTGCTGCTCGCCGCCGGATAACGTTCCGGCAAGCTGAGTGCGGCGCTCGTTAAGGCGCGGGAATCTGTCGAACACCATCTTCAGGGATTCGTTTATCTCAGCCTTGTCCTTGCGGGTGTAGGCGCCCATCATGAGGTTCTCAAATACGGAAAGCTGAGCGAAAACTCGTCTGCCCTCCGGGACGTGCGCCATTCCCATCGAAACTATCTTATGCGGAGGGGTCTTGGTGAGATCCTTTCCGCCGAACATAACGGAGCCGTGCTTCGCCGGAACAAGTCCGGTGATGGTGTGGAGCGTGGTGGTCTTTCCCGCTCCGTTCGCGCCTATCAGCGCGATTATCTCGCCCTGCTCAACATCAAAGGAAATGCCCTTGATAGCGTTGATGGCGCCGTAATATACCTGTAAGTCCTTTATCGACAGCATTGCCATGAGCTTTTCCTCCTTATTCTCCGAGATATGCGGTGATGACCTTCGGGTCGTTGAGCACCGCCGAGGTCTCGCCCTGTGCCAACTCCTGACCGAAGTTCAGCACGGTGAGCTCCTCGCATATGCCTGATACCAGCTTCATATCGTGCTCGATAAGCAGGATAGTCATGTGGAATTCATCACGGACAAAGTGGATAGTGTTCATCAGCTCCGCCGTCTCGTTGGGGTTCATTCCGGCTGCCGGCTCGTCAAGGAGAAGCAGCTTCGGGTCGGTTGCAAGCGCACGGGCGATCTCCAGCTTTCTCTGCTTGCCGTAGGGGAGGTTCGCAGCCATCTGCTGTGCCTCGCCGTCAAGCTCGAACACCTTTAAAAGCACCATTGCCTTTTCGTTGGCGCGCTTCTCTTCCTTAAAGTACCTCGGGAGCCTCAGAACGCCCTCGATGGCAGTGTAGTTGATATGGTTGTGCATTCCTGCCTTAACGTTATCCAGAACGCTCATGTTCTTGAACAGACGTATGTTCTGGAAGGTACGCGCTATGCCCTCCTTGTTGATGGCAATGGCGGGCTTTCCGGTGATGTTCTTTCCATCAAGCAGTATCGTGCCGGAGGTCGGCTTGTAAACGCCGGTCAGCATATTGAATACGGTGGTCTTACCGGCACCGTTGGGGCCGATAAGTCCGTAGAGCTGACCTTTCCTTATTGACATATTCAGACCGTCCACCGCGCGCAGACCGCCGAACTGAATGGACAGGTTCTTTACCTCGAGCATGGGAGCATTATTTTCAGACATTATCCGCACCTCCCGCATTATTCTTTTTCCGCACGAATATGCCCTTTATCTTCTGGACAGGGGCGGAAATGCCTATTCTCTCGCGCAGTGCGATGAATGCAGGCGCGTTGTTGAATATCATCATCACGATAAGAACTATCGCATAAATGAGCATTCTGTAATCGCCGAGCTCACGGAATATCTCCGGCAGGGCGTACAGGATAATGGTCGCGATAACGGAGCCGCGCAGGCTTCCCAGACCGCCAAGTACCACAAATACCAGAATGAGTATCGACAGATTGTAGTCGAACTTCTTCGGGGCTAGCATGGTGATGGAGTGGGAGTAGAGCACTCCGGCAACGCCTGCGATAGCCGCAGACAGCGTGAACGCCATAAGTCTGAACTTCGTTACGTTGATTCCCACGGACTGAGCCGCGATGTAGTTATCACGAACTGACATACAAGCGCGTCCCGCGCGGGAGTTGATGAAGTTCATCAGGATTATCATGGAAATCATCAGGACGACCACCACAAGGATAAGGTTCGTATCCTGCGGCGCTTTGATTCCCTTTGCACCCTCCAGTATTACCTTGCTGGTCTCGCTGTCGGTGCCGGAAACTGCGGAGGCAAAGCTGAAATGCAGTCCGTCCTTGTCCATGGTGAGGTAGATGTTATTCGCCAGTGCCTTGATTATCTCGCCGAAGCCGAGAGTTACGATAGCGAGGTAGTCGCCGCGAAGCCTCAGTACCGGGATACCGATGAGGATACCGAATATCGCTGCGGCAATTCCGCCCACGATAAGCGCGAGGATCATTCTCAGCCACGAGGGATTTATGCTCTCCTGCGTCATGAGGGAGAAAATACCGCCCGCATAGGCGCCTATGCACATGAAGCCCGCGTGTCCCAGCGAAAGTTCACCGAGGATACCTACGGTAAGGTTCAGGGATATCGAGAGGATAATGTAAATGCCTATCGGGATAAGCAGTCCGGAATACTGGCTTCCGAGCACGCCGGTCATCGAGAGGATACCGAAGATAACGAAAAGCCCGAGCGTCATTCCGCAGGTGATGAAATTGTTTTTGGTTGTCTTGCTCATTTCCCTGCCCCCTTATACCTTTTCACGGATCTTCTTGCCGAGGATACCCGTAGGTCTTACAACGAGTACGATTATCAGCACGAGGAACACGATAGCGTCAGAGAGCTGCGAGGATATGTAAGCCTTTGCAAGCTGCTCTATTATTCCAAGAAGTATGCCGCCGATCATAGCGCCGGGGATAGAGCCGATGCCGCCCAGAACCGCCGCAACGAACGCCTTGATGCCGGGCATTGAGCCTGTGTACGGGCTGAGCTGCGGATAAGCTGAGCACATCAGCACGCTTGCAACGCCTGCCAGCGCCGAGCCGATGGCGAATGTAAGCGAGATAGTGCGGTTGACGTTGATACCCATGAGCTGAGCCGCGCCCTTGTCCTCTGCGACCGCCAGCATTGCCTTGCCAGCCTTGGTCTTGTTGATGAACCAGGTCAGAGCCGCCATGATGATGACGGAAACAACGATGGAGAGGAACGTTTCCATGGATATCTTGAGGGAGGTCTGGACTCCGGGCTCGATAGCGGTAAAGAACTGAACGCCGCTGTCGGTAACTATCAGGAAAGGCGGCATTCCGTCAACGACTGATGTGAAGTTCCGCGCAGCGGAGCCGAAAATCAGCAGCGCGAGGTTCTGGAGAAGGTAGCTGACGCCGATGGCGGTGATAAGTACAGCAAGCGGAGGCGCATTTCTGAGCGGCTTATAAGCCACCTTTTCGATGACTACGCCGAGCACCGTGCAGACCACTATGCCGATAATGACTGAAAGCCAGACCGGGCACCATGCCGTTGACATCGCGGTGAATACCGCATAGCCTCCGACCATGATGATATCGCCGTGCGCGAAGTTCAGCATCTTTGCGATGCCGTAAACCATCGTGTAGCCAAGCGCTATGAGCGCGTAGATACTTCCGAGGCTCAGTCCGCTGATGAGGTAAGAAACAAAGCTCATAAAGAACCTTCTCCTTTCGGAAATGTATTCTGCCGCAGATTTAAACAAGCTCCGACGGAATTTGCTTAAATTTACGGCAGTAAAGTGCCGTAATTATACAAATAAGACCCGTACAGTTTCCCCGGTTTTTCCGGGGAAACCATACATACGGGTCCGATTTTTGTGTGTCAGTTCAGTTCAGATGATCACTGAGCGGAAACGTAGGAGCCTACGCCGTCAGTAACTGTGATCTTCATAACCTGGGGAGCCTTTGTGGGCTCGCCGTCAGCAGTCCATGTTGTGGAGCCTGTTACGCCGTCGAGTGTGATCTCAGTCATAGCGACCTTGAGCTTGTCGCATACGTCAGAAGCGCTCATGTTCGGGTCGTTGACGCCAGCCTTCTCGAGAGCAAGCTTGATAGCGTAAACTGCGTCGTAGCCGTCAGCAGCGAACTGGATCGGAACTTCACCGTTGGTGAGCTCGCCGTAAGCCTTTGTGAATGCTGCGGACTTCTCATCAGGAGAAGAAGCTGCAAAAGGAGTCATAACGAGAACACCGTCAGCGATGTCAACCTTGTCGCCGAGCTGGTCGATAAGACCGTCAAGACCGTCGCCGCCGAACACAGGCATATTCATGCCGGCAGACTTAGCCTGCTGGAGGATAAGGGAAGCTTCCTGATAGTAGATCGGGAGGAAGAGCAGGTCAGCGCCGCTGTCCATAACCTTCTGGATCTGTACGGAGAAGTCTGTCTTAGCGTCAGCAGTGAAAGCCTCCTCAGCGGAGATCTCAAGACCCTTCTCAGCAGCCTCAGCCTTGAAGCCGTCGAGGATACCAGTGGAATATACATCGGAGCTGTCGTAGATGATGCCGACCTTGGTAGCAAGGTTTTTGTCAACAATGTAGTCAGCTGCGATCTTACCCTGACCGGGGTCAGTGAAGCATACACGGAAGCAGTTGTCGCCTGCGGAGATAGCGTCCAGAGAAGAACCGGACGGAGTGAGCAGGAACATATTGTCCTTTGCAGCCTCAGCGCTTACTGCTACGCAGGGAGCGGAGGTAACTGTACCAACGAGCGCCTTCATGCCGGCGTCCTTAAGGGTGTTGTATGCGTTTACGGACTTCTCAGCGTCGTGCTCGTCGTCCTGGAAGTTGAGCTCGAGAGTCATGCCGTTTACGCCGCCGTTAGCGTTGATCTCGTTAACTGCGAGCTGTGCGCCGTTCTTAACTGCGTTGCCATATACGGCAGCCGCGCCGGTGATCGGGCCGATACCGCCGAGGAGGAATGTGCCGCCTGTTGCTGTATTGCCTTCGCCGCCCTCGGAAGCTGCGCTGTTGTCAGCTGCCGAGGAGCTGTTAGCGTTGTTGGAGCAGCCTGCAAACGGAACTGCCATTGCTGCAACGAGAGAAACCGCTGCAATCTTTTTCAGAACATTTTTCATTTTAGTTTCTTCCTTTCCGCGCCGCTGCACCGATTTTCGCGAACGCAATACGCACTCGGAATGCGGAACAGCGCCTTTTGCCAGAATTTTTGATTTCTCGCTGAAATTGCTTTCTGCAATTTTCTTTGCAATAATATAATAACCTTTAATTCAAAATCTGTCAAGAAGTAAAAGCATTGATTATTGTGCTTCTGAAATATTTTTTTTGTACAATTTCACCTAAATTTAGTCTGAATTTCACTTTCGCTGAATAACACGCGCTTTTTATTGCACATCTGAGCAGCAAAAATCTTAAAAGTGAAACTGCCGGATTCTGTTCTTTCAAAGCAAAAGGACGCACTTTTCTATTAGTATATCATATATTATCATAAAAATCAAGTGGAAAATCATTGTTTATACAATATTAGGTATGAAACACCAAAAAAACCGAATTATCTTAAATCCTACTGGACAAAATATAAAAGCTGTGATATAATATATGATGTATATTTATCCCTGAACGTATTTTCGTCAGGAAAACACAGCAAAAATGAAAGGAAATCATTAAAATGAAGGTTACAAAGGATACTATCATCGGCGATATTCTCGACACAAACGCAGAGGCTGCTGCTCCCATCTTCTTCGGTATGGGTATGCACTGCCTCGGCTGCCCCGCTTCCCGCGGCGAATCCGTAGAGCAGGCGTGCATGGTTCACGGCGTTGACGCAGACGAGATCGTTGAGCAGCTCAACGCTGCAATGGGCAACTGATGATATCTCTTGACAGCAGGCTGAGCACTGCCGCCTCCCTCTGCCGCAGGGGCGTCACCATCTGCGACGTCGGGACGGATCACGCGCTGCTCGCCTGCTATCTTGCACAGCATGGAGCTAAATCCGTAATTGCCTCGGACGTGCGGGAGGGTCCCCTTAATGCCGCGCGGCGCACAATCGCGCAGTACGGCGTGAAAAATGTCACGGCGGCGCTTTCGGACGGTCTGGATAAGATAGATTTCGCGGACGATGTCGTTATATGCGGCATGGGCGGAGAACTTATCATGAAGATAATCTCCGGCTGCCGTTTTCTGTCTGAGAACACCCGGTTTATCCTCCAGCCCATGACAAAAGCGGATACGCTCCGGCGTGAGCTGTATCGCAGCGGCTTTGAAATAATGGAGGAACGCACCGCAAGGGACGGCACACGGCTCTACACCGTCATGCTGGTGAGATACACCGGCGTGGTCAGCGAGCCGGACGAGCTTTTCTGCCTGTGCGGAAAGATCACCGACCCGGAAATGCTCCGGCATATTTCCGGCAAGCTGCGCAAAAACGCCGCCGGAATGGAGCAGTCCGGAACTCCCTCGCAGCAGGCGCAGGAGCTCCGCAGGCTGGCTGATACGATAGACGGACAGGCACAGCGCCTGAGTTCAACGGAGGTATAAAATGTCAGTAACAGTAGGTCAGGTGCTGAGCTTTCTGGGCACCATCGCGCCCATGAACACGGCGGAAAGCTACGACAACGTGGGTCTGCTGACCGGGGACTCCTCCGCGGCAGTTACCGGGATCGCAGCCTGCCTTGACATCACGGACGAAATAATCAACGAGGCAGCCGCCAAGAATGCGAACCTCATCATCTCGCACCACCCGGTAATCTTCCACCCGCTTAAGCGCGTGATGAAGGGCACCCCGGTGTACAGCCTTATAATGAACGATATGAGCTCCATCGCGATACATACGAATTTCGATATGTGCGAAGCGGGCGTTAACGACGCGCTGATAGAGCTCCTCGGCTGGGAAAGCAGCGGAGTCCTTGAACAGGTCCACCCGAACGGCCTTGGCATAGGCGCGGTGGTAGACCTGCCGCTGGGCTTCACTGCAAAGTCACTGGCAGAGCACTGCAAGAAGTCCCTCGACCTCGAAAGCGTGAAGTACTGCGATGGCGCAGTACACGCCATTACCCGAGTTGCCGTATGCTCCGGCTCCGGCGGAGACCTGCTCCAGAAAGCAAAATCGCTGGGCTGTCAGGCGCTCATCACCGGAGATGTGAAGCACTCTGTATGGATAGAGGCGCACAATAGCGGAATGGCTCTTATCGACGCGGGACACTACGGCACAGAAAAGTGCGCTTCCCACAGGATAGCCGCGCTTGTCAGCCGCGCGTTCCCGGAGATCCCCGTATTCACGACCGACTGCGAAGCCGAGCCGTGCAGCTATGTTTAGGGAGCTGCTGACGCGGCATTAAAATCAGTCCGCGAAGCGGACACAATAATTCCGAATTCCGAATTAAGAATTATGAATTGAATCGGAGGTGTTCCCTTGTCTCTTGACGGAGCTTTTCTTCATATAGTGACCAACGAGCTTCAGCCGCTGGTTGGCGCCCGCGTGGACAAGGTGTATCAGCCCTCCCGCGAGGAAATAGTGCTGTCACTGTGCACATTCAGGGACGGCGGAAAAAAGATAGTCCTCTCCGCGAACAGCGTCAGCGCCCGGCTGAACCTCACGGAAGCCAACTTTGAAAATCCGCAGCAGCCGCCTATGTTCTGTATGCTCCTGCGTAAGCATCTCAGCAGCGGAAAGCTGATGGCGATACGTCAGGACGGACTGGAGCGCATAGTCGCCCTTGATTTTGAGTGCACGAACGAAATAGGCGATATAGTCACCAACACGCTCATCGCCGAGATAATGGGGCGGCACAGCAACATTATCCTTGTACGGGACGGCAGGGTCATCGACAGCATAAAGCGCATTACCGACGATATTTCCTCAGTGCGCAGGGTGCTGCCCGGAATACAGTACGAAGCCCCGCCGCGTCAGGACAGGCTGTGCCTGCTGGAGTGCACTCCCGAACAGGTGCTTGAAGCCGTCAATGACATACCGGAGCGCCTCTGCAAGAAACTTACCTCCGTGCTGGAGGGAGTTTCTCCGATACTCACCCGCGAGATAGCGTGGTACTCCGCGAAGGACGTTGATATAGCCTGCAATGCGCTTACCGACAGCGCGAAGGACAGGCTGAAATTTATCCTCAACCGCATAAAATCCGCACTGAGCGGCGGCGAATGCGATTTCACCGTGGTCTCCGAGCTGGGCGGCAAGAAAAAGGATTTCTGCTTTATCAATATCGAGCAGTACTCCACCGCCATGCTTGTGACCCACTGCGATTCCGCAAATGCGCTGCTGGACGGCTTCTTCGCCTCTCAAGACAGGTCAGAGCGCACGAAGCAGAGGGCGCACGACCTGTTAAAACTCCTGATGAACAGCTACGAGCGCGTTTCACGCAAGCTGGAGCTCCAGCTTGCGTGAAACGCGCTCGTA
>CALBGD010000453.1 GCA_937893735.1 uncultured Clostridia bacterium
TGGGGCGCCGAGTTCGTCCAGGGTGTCGTAATATTCCTGCACACCGGGGAGATGCTCGGTCATGGCGCAGTCGATGCGGCCGTCCACGGAAGTCATCATGTGGCATACGATGTATGGTTTGTTCATGTTTTTTTCCTCCTTAATGTCTTGACGTTTTGAGCTTTTTGTAGTATCATAGCCTTAAGCTTATATAAATTATACAACTTAAAGTTAACTTTAAGTCAAGTACTTTCTGAAAATTTTTTTGGAGGATTTAAAAGAATGGTGTACACGGTAGGGGAGATGGCGAAATTACTGGGAGTGACTGCTTCCACGCTGCGGTATTACGACAAGGAGGGTCTGCTGCCGTTCGTGGAGCGCTCTTCAGGCGGGATACGAATGTTCCGGGAATCCGACATCGAATGGCTGCGTGTGATCGGCTGTATGAAAAAAGCCGGAATGTCCATAAAGGATATCCGGCAGTACATCGAGCTTGCGCTGAAAGGCGATGATACGATAGAGCTCCGTCTGATGATGTTCCAGCACCAGAAGCAGGTTTTGCAGCAAAAGCTGGAGGAGATGCAGCACACCATGGATATGGTAGAGTACAAATGCTGGTATTATGAAACCGCAAAAGCTGCGGGCACCGTGGAGGTCCCTCAGAACATGGACGAAGCCGATGTGCCGCAGCGCTTCCGGGATATCCGGCGGGAACTCAGGGATACAGAAACAGAGTAACGTATCAGCTTTCCCTGTGTTTTCGGGTGAGCAGCAGTCCCGCAGCTATCGCAGTAACAGGAGCCACAGCGACTATACCGAAGCTTCCGGCGACAGTGTGGATTATCTCAGCGGCGATGTACTTGTAGTTCAGAATGCAGTCCAGCGGGGTTCCCTGCGCCATGAACACCATGAGCTGCGCTATGCAGCTTCCGGAGTAGGCAAGAAGCAGGGTAGTGGTTATCGTGCCCATTGCGGCGCGGCCTACGGTCAGACCGGATTTCACGGCTTCCCAGGGCTTTATGTCGGGTTTTTTGTGGATAACCTCGTCAACTGCGGAGGTGATATCCACTGCAAGATCCATCATCGCGCCGGAGGAGCCAATGAATATCGCCGCCATGAATATCTCAGTGAGGTTCAGGTCCTGATATCCGCTGTACAGCAGGCTTTCAGAGCCGGACATTATTGCTCCGTGAATATTCATGAGCTTTGTAAAAACCGCGCCCAGGATCGCCGTAAACGCCAGCCCGATGATTATTCCCAGCGAGGAGGAAAGCGCCCGGCGGTCGAATCCGTACACCAGTGAAACTATAATTACGGACAGCACTGAAATTATCACTATGCCGGAAAGAATCGGGGAAACGCTGTTCAGATACAGCGGGACGACTACTTTCCAGATAAGCAGTATCGTCAGGATAAACGACAGCACCGCACGAAGCCCGGTCTGACCGGCGAAGAATATCAGCACTGCAATGAAAATCGCCACAAGGAGTATCTCCCACGGCAGGCGGTAGTGGTCGGTCATGGAAACGGAAAGTATCTCTCCATTGCGGTGGCTTATGCGGACGTATGCCGTGTCCCCCGGCTGGAACACCTTGTCTATTTCAAGCGAGCCGGTGAGCATATTCACGGCGGTGTACTGCTGACCCTTGAACTGCCCGTCAAGGAACTCAATGTCGCAGTTCTGGTCGCCGGAGCGCACAAGTCCTGTGTCGATTATCATGCTGTCGTCAACGGAAATTACCTTTGCGGGGACGCGCTCCGTGCCCTGATATATCAGCTTGTTTTCAAAGCCCGTTGGAATGAATACGAGCGCGATAATTGCGATGAGAGTTACCAGCACGGGAGAATAATACCGCAGCCTTTCCGGAGTGAGGAATGTTTTCAGTCTGTTCATAAATGCCTTTCTGTACCCGAAAAACTCCGCTTCCGCACATGGCAGAAACGGAGCAGGGAGGTTTATTTCGAGGAGATCACTTTACGCCGGTGAGCGCTGCAAGCTTGTCGTAGATCTTGGTGTTGTCGTAGTAGCCGTTGAAGAGGCTCGCGCCTGCGCCCTTTGCGTATACTGCTACCGGGAGACCGGTGTGCGCGTAGGAAGCAAAGTTCACGCCGGATTTGTTGTTCAGCAGGTGAGTGATGGTAACGGTGAGCGGCTCATAGCTTCCATAGAGGAGGTATTCTTCCTGAGACTCTACCTTTTCACCGCTCATGGTCTTGTCGTAAGCGGCCTTGAGCTTGTTGTACTCATAGTCAGTGAGCACAAGGTTAGGGTTCTTCTCAGCGTCCTTGTCGTCGGAGGTCATCAGGCCGAACAGGCGCTTTACGTCCTTGAGCACGCTCTTGAAGGAGGTCTTCTTCTCCTTGTACTTTGCTACATAGTCGCTGTCAAACTTAGCGTAGGAGAGCTTCTGATTCTTGAGATTGGTGAGGTAGGTGTCGTAATCAGTACCAGCGTAGCCGATGGTCAGACCGCCGGTCTCGTGGTCGCCGGTTACGATGATGAGGGTCTCGTCCGGGTGCTGATTGTAGAACTCCAGAGCCTTGGCCACGCCGTTAGCGAGCGCCGCAGTATCAGCGATGGTGGACTTGGCGTCGTTTGCGTGGCACGCCCAGTCGATTTTTCCGCCCTCTACCATCATGAAGAAGCCGTTGTCGTTGTCGAGCATTTCGATTCCCTTGTCAACGTAGTCCGCAAGGCTCCACTCGCCCTTTTTGCGGTCGTTGTTGTAGGACATTGCGTCGCTGTCCGCGAGGGTCTCAGCGATGAGAATGGACTTGCCGTCCTTTGCGGTGAGCTTGTCAGCTTCAGCGTAGGTTCTTACAACGTTGTAGCCTGCCTTCTCTGCGAGGTCGTAAACGCTGGTCTGATCCTTGTCGTTGCCTGTGGGCTTCTTCAGGGCGCCGCCTGCGAAGTAATCGAAGCCGCTCTCTACCATTTCAACGCCTATCTCATAGTAGTTGTTTCTGCTTGCCTGATGTGCGTAGTAAGCGGCGGGAGTAGCGTGGTTCAGGTTTACGGAGGAGATTACGCCTATCTTGTAGTTCATCTGGGACTTGAGCTTTTCAGCGATGGTCTCATACTCGGTGGTCATGGTCTCGTCCATGTTGATTGTGCCGCTGTAAGTCTTATGACCAGTGGAAAGTGAGGTCGCGGTGGAAGCGGAATCCGGGCAGAAAGAGGAGCTGTCGTATGTGTTCGCGGAGCCTACCACGGGGAAGTTCATAAAGTTCAGCTTTCTTTTTGCTTCGAGGATACCGTTGTCGTTGGTGTCTGCGAGGGCGCTGTAATAATCAGATGTGATCTGAGTCTGGGGGAAGCTCATTCCGTCGCCGATAAACATGAATATGTACTTCGGCATTTTTCCGGTGTACTGCTGTGCGCCGGAGGTTACGGTCGTCTTTGCGCCGTTTGCCGCGGAAACTGCGAGTGTGCAGGCACCTGCGGTGATGAGGGTGGCCGCCGCACAGACGGAGGCGATGATCTTCTTTGCTCTTGTCATTGTTGTTCTCCTTTTTTGTTGGTTGTTCCGTTTCTCGGTACACTCACATTATACAGGAAGAATATTAAATCCAAAAGCGTGAGAACGTCAAATCAAGGTAAAATGTGACCTAAGTTCCTTTGATATGGACAAACATCAGGTAAAACAAGTGATCGCCAGAATTCTAAATTATTTTTATAATGTATCCGTGCAGTACTTGTGGCGGGGAGTATAAAAATGATTAAAGCAACACCGCGCGATCATTTTGCGGTGTTGCCTTAAATGAGATCAGCCGCGAAGCGGCACCGGCATTCGGAATAAGATCAGATTCCCCAGTCCTGCTGGGTAAGAAAGTTATTGTAATACGTCACCGTGGAGGCTGTCGCCGCATGGAACGCGTTATTCGCGAACAGCACGTCAGTCACGCCGTTTTCAGTGAGGAAATCCACTGCGTTGTGCGTGAAATACCGCATATCTATGACATATATCTCGTCAAAGGAGCCCATAAGGTACCCCGGCAGAGCGTTTCCGTAGCTGTCCTTGAATATCGCGAGCTTCCGTCCGGTTCCGGCGTTCGTGGACACCCTGACTACCTTGGCGTCCCCGCCCATGAACGTGCAGTAAGCCATGCCGTTCCCATCGCCGTATTTTATGAAGAAATCCGCGTTGTACGGCTGATTTGCGCCGGTTATCTTTCCGTCGGTCAGGATATAGTCGTAGTAGGTGGTCGTGTAGTCAAAGTAGGTCGGTACGTAGTACACGAAATCCTCAGGGTTGTTTTTTAGCACTGCGTCCCCGGAATACCCGTACATCGTGCCGACATAATCGTGCACCACTCGCTGCTCGTACTTTGAGATGTCCTCGAACGGGACTCCCGCCGCCTGCGCGAAGGCCTGCGCCGCATAATACGCCCCCAGCGGAGCCCAGTGGTGGTCGGTGCGCAGGTAGATGTCCTCCTTGGTGTGCGACTGGAGCGCCGTGTAGGCGTCAACGCCGACAGCGCCCTTGAGATTCTCGTAGATGTGCTCTATGTTGTCCTTCTGGCTTCCGCAGTAGGCGCGGACAGCCTCCGGGCTGTAAAACTCGCAGGAGGTCGGTATCACCATCGCGTAAACGTTCACGTCCGGCAGAGCCTGCTTGTATTTGTTCACAACTTCCGCGTAGCGCTCCCCGACGGAGTAGCTCCCGCCGTACAGCATGAGCGCCCGGGTGCCTACCACGGCTATTCCGTTGTTGGTTATCGTGACGGAATCGTCCGGATT
>CALBGD010000454.1 GCA_937893735.1 uncultured Clostridia bacterium
AGTCCCTTTTCGGCAAGATTGTCCACCTGGTCTTTCATCAGCGACTGGAGCGGCGAAATTACCACGGTAAGTCCGCGGCAAGTATCCCCTGCCATCAGCGCGGGAAGCTGGAACGTCACGGATTTTCCGCCGCCAGTCGGGAATACGGCAATAAGGGATTTGTTCTCAACAGCCGCCTGCGCGGCTCTTTCCTGAAGCGGCTCGCCGTCGTAGGCGCGGAATCCGTCATAGCCGAAATACTGTTTCAGCCTGGCGCGGATATCATGCTCCCGCAGGCAGAATGGGCAGCGGCTACAGGGCGTTCCGCAGAGCGCCCTCATGACGTATTCAACGGCGGGGAAATTCCTGTGCACCCAGTGCGGGATAAGGGAGTAGCGGTCGTCGGCGCTTATCAGCGCAAGGCAGTAGGCGAGCTCCACGGGATAGCGCGAAATCAGCGACGTCAGGTCGGCGCTCATGCAGATACTGTCAGAGAAATACTCACGGATTAGGCTCTCCGCGTCCTCTGCGCCGGCGTAATCCACATAATCGAAAAATCCGATGTACTCACGGCGTATTCCGAGCAGGGCAAAATAAATCGCCTTCAGGCTGTCGTCAAGCTGTCTGAAAGCCTCCACCTCGTCAAAGAAAAGCTCCATGCACAGCGCCGCGTCATTGGCGGGGTCGTTGAGCTGCTCGGTCTGTATCTTGTAGTCCTTGAGCAGGTGGTGATAAGGCTTTTTCGGGAACAGCAGGGGCGATATCGTGAGCGTGTCGATCGGCGTGTAGTCCCCGAGGATCAGACGACCGACGTATTTCAGATCGTGCGCGACAAGGTTGTGTCCGCAGACATACTTGCAGCCAGACGCGAACGCCGAAAATTCATTCTGCGATGTAGTATGCAGCCTTCCGCCCTCGGGCTTTACCGCGCCGAGGTCGCATATTTCGCCGCCGTGGCTGATTTCGCTGTCGACGAATACGATTTTTCCCATGATGTCACCGCCTGTCACTTTATGTCAATATTATTATATCATTTTAATTTCAATAATTCAATACGTTTCTAAAGAAATTTGACACATTTTATTGCTCATTAAATAAAGTGATCTGCTCACCGGTATTATCAAGCAGGTTTCTGATATTACCAACATTCCCGTCCCAGCTGTCGTCTATCGGGATCGCGCCTTTCTCTATAAGTCCCGTGTTTCCGGGATATCTCCTGTTATCCCGGCAGAGCACCGGACAGTATTCCCTTTTAAGCGCTTCGGTGGCCCCTCCCCATGTGCCGCCCTTATTGTAATCTGATTTCACCACAACAGTTGCTTCGGACTGTGCGTAGATATATTTATTGCGCTGCATTGCGATACCCGCGTTAAAACCTGCGTCCGGCTTCGCCATTGACATGATCAGCAGCTTTCCGTTCTGAACTGCGGCAACAGCTTCTTTCTTCTTTATTTTTCTTGTAAATGAATCTGAAATGTATTCCACGGCAAAACTCCCGTTTGAAAGCGAAGCAGACGACGAAACGCTGTCTATACCCTTAGCGCCGCCGGAAACCACACCGAAACCATTGGAATTTACTTTTCTGACAATACTTTCAGCAAACGACACGTCTTCATCGCCTACCGTTCGTGAACCGACAAATCCCACCATTCCCCGGTCAAGCAGGGACAAATCTCCCGCATAGTAAAAAAGCGGAGGACACCCACCTTTCAGCCTGGCTTTGAGCGCCCTGGGATACCCCGCGTCCGCACGGGTGACAACTTTTATCCCCATTAAGGAAAGCCGCTCAAGCTCAAAGCTAAGGCTTCCGGAACGGTCCAGCAGTCTTTTTATGCGCTCCGTTTCAGCCTCTCCATAGCCAAAATAACGCTTCATATCCTCATCTGAAAAATCAGGAATATCCCTTGGTTGGAGCTTCTGAGCTATCATCGTATCGGCAAGCCTTGTCCATTCTGAAGGTTCAAGGGGACGGCAACCGTCCGCACACAGGTGGCTGCAAAGCACAATTATCATCTGAGCATTATCGTTCATATCAATCTTCCTTTTTAGATGTTGATGCAAGAGCATACGGATAAACATGGTCCGCCCCTGCTTTCGTCAGTATATATCCGCAGACAGTCAGAGTCCACCCGGAATCCACCATATCGTCAACAAGCAATATGTTCCGCGGTACTTCTGCATTACCGGCAAGGCTGAATGAACTCAGCGCATTCTCGCATTGGAACGAACTGTTTTCCATTTCTTTCTGCTGTCTTGCGGAAGTCTTTTTCAGCAAGGAAACACACGGTATTCCTAGTTTATGCGCAAGTCTGTCTGCAAAATCCGGAACAATATTGCTTCGCATCGAGGGAACGTATGTAAGCGCCGTGATATCATGCTCCACAACAAATGGCGAAAGCACTTCAGCGCTCTTGTCAACCAGTTCATCGCTGAATTTGTTATCCTTGTATTTTCCTTGTTTTACAAGCGTTCCATAAACCGGGTGACCATAACGCGAAAGACATATTCCTGTTTCATTCGGCTTTTTAGTTGTCGTTCTTCCGGTAAGCGAGGTCAAAGCCCACTGTTTCCGGGGTTGTATGGAAAAACACTGTTTCTCAAGGAACAGCGAAGCAGCTTCTATTGAACTGTCTTTCACAGCTTCCGGATATTCACTATAACCCAGGCAGTTAGCGCATAGCCCGCATTTGGCAGTTGTCGGGTCGTCAAGCGCGTTTACAACAAAGCGGTTGTAGCACATATCGGTATTCAGCAGCTCTTTCATCTGCTCATATTCAACCTTTCGCTGGTGCGTTATCGCTTCATAATGCTCCCCGTTGAAATTGTACGCATTCGCTGAAATATAATATTTGCCGCCATCTTTATAAATCAGATCTTCGTTGTGCAGGAATTTAAGCGTATTTGAAATGCGGTTCTTCGGATAATTCAAAGATTTGATGATGTCATATAATCCGGAACCTGCGTTTTCCCTGATAAAATCGTAGACGGAATCAGATTCCTCCCTGCTAGGAAACGCCGATTCGCGGAAGTATGTATGAATGTCTTCATCCTCGCTTCCATTCATAAGGAAAGTATACGCACGTGGAATAGCACGCCCCGCTCTTCCTATCTGCTGATAATACGCAACAATATTTGACGGCGTTTGATAGTGGATAACAAATGCAATATCCGGTTTATCGTAGCCCATTCCAAGCTTTATCGTAGCAACGATCACCTTGATTTTGTTCTCCATAAAAAGCCGCTCTGTCTCTATGTTCGGGTCAGGCAGAGTTTTGTCCTTGGGTACAAGACCAGAGTGGTATGATTTCGCAGATATACCGTTTTCATTAAGAAATCGCGCTATCTCATCGCAGTCATCGCAAGTAAGACAGCAAATCACTCCTGAGCCCTCGAGCCTGGGAATATTCTCATACATCCACGCATAACGCTCAGTTTTATTATTGAGCTTCAGGACCTGTATCGAAAGGTTATCTCTCATCAGGGGACCGCGTGAAACATAGACATCTCCGCCGAGCTGAACCCTGAGATCATCAATAACTCTGTCGTTCGCGGTGGCAGTCGTGGCAAGCACCGGAACATTCCCGGGCATATTTTTTATCACT
>CALBGD010000455.1 GCA_937893735.1 uncultured Clostridia bacterium
TCCTTTTCGTACTCGCCGCGTATCTCCTCCGGGGTCATAGCCCGGGTGCAAGGAATCTCCCCGTAGAAGTAGTCGCCCTGGGTGGTTCCCATAGGCTGAATGCCAACCCCAGCCTGTGCAAACGAAGTAGCCCAGCGGCTGTGAGTATGCACAACTCCACCGATAGCCGGGAATGCGCGGTACAGCTCCAGGTGAGTGGGAGTGTCGCTGGAGGGCTTCCACTTGCCCTCGGCGACCTTTCCGGTCGCGAGTTCTACTACCACCATATCCTCGGCGGTCATTCCCTCATAGGGCACGCCGGAGGGCTTTATAACTATCATTCCGCTCTCGCGGTCGATGGCGGAAACGTTACCCCAGGTGAACGTAACAAGGTTGTATTTCGGAAGCAGAAGATTAGCTTCCAGTACTTCCTGCTTTAATTTCTCTAACATATCGTGTACCTCTCCTTATTTTGCCGCCGCGTATTCCGCGGAAAGGCCGCGCTTGTAGTTCTCCATGAACCTCCGGAATCCCTCTGCGCCATTTTCCTCAGGCTGTAATGTCGTGGATTCCATGCCGCCGAATACCTCGCCGCCGAGGAACTCCGGCAGGGACTTCCCGCCGCCGCACACGGAGTAAGCCGCCAGCAGAGCCATTCCCCACGCGCCGCCCTCTCCGGCTGTTTTCATGACGGAGACCGCACAGCCCAGACCGTCCGCGAGGAACTGCTGAGCAACTCCCTTAGTCTTGAACAGACCGCCGTGTCCGGTTATCTTGTCAACGGAAACCTGCTCCTTGTCGAACAGGATATCCATGCCGAGTTTCAGAGCCGCCATCGTGGAGTAAATCTCCGCGCGGAACAGGTTCGCGAGATTGAATTTCCCGTCCGGGGTGCGGAAGTACATCGGTCTGCCGTTCTCAGCTCCCGCAACAGGCTCGCCGGAAAGGAAGTTGTACACAACGGTATCGCCGCAGTCCGGGTCGCCGGTCAGCGCGTGGTAATACAGCATGTCATAAAGCGCAGGCTTTGCGACCGGGTGTCCGCTCAGCTCCGCGAATTCGCCGAATATCTTCACCCAGGCGTCCAGCTCGGAACAGCAGTTGTTGCAGTGCACCATAGCCACCGGAGCGCCGTCCGGGGTGGTGACTACGTCAATTTCCGGGTAGCAGCCCCTGAGCGGCTTGTCCAGCACCAGCATAGCAAATATCGAGGTTCCTGCGGATACATTGCCGGTGCGCGGAAGCACGCTGTTAGTCGCGGTCATTCCGGTGCCTGCGTCGCCCTCCGGCGGGCATACGGGGACTCCCGGCCGGAGGTTTCCGGTCGGGTCGAGCAGCTTTGCTCCCTCCGCAGTAAGGACGGCTTCCTTTGCGCCTGCGCTGAGCACCCCGGGGAGGACTTCCAGCAGCTTGCCGGAGAATCCCTTTTCCGCAAGCTTCTCATCGACTTTCGCGATGTATTCCGCGTTGTACCCGATACCCTCCACCGGGAAGATTCCGGAGGCTTCGCCAACGCCGACCTGACGCTTTCCGGTCAGCAGGTAATGGATATGCCCGGCAAGGGTGTTGATGTGCGCGATGTCC
>CALBGD010000456.1 GCA_937893735.1 uncultured Clostridia bacterium
TCGTGATTGAAATTCTGTCCTTCATAATCGCTGCATTAGTAAACAACGTTGTCATATATTTTTCTCAGGATAACGTTTGGATAAAAATTTGCACACTTGCTGTAACGATGACCATCTGGATGTTTTTCAGCTTTCGCGTCAGTTTCGTGAAATGCCTGTTTCCTGTGACCTTCTGGCTTGCCTATTTAACGATATGCGATAATTCAATGATTTCTCTCCTCGGCTCAATTATCGGAGACAGAATCACGCTCGTCTTGAATGATCCCGACTCGTACTACCTCGTCTCGCTTAGCATAAAAATATTTGAGTTATTCGGCATAACGACTCTGAATATATGGTTAAAACACCACTTTGAACATAATGCGGCATCGGTTTCGGACTGGCTTCGGGTATTGATTTTCCCTCTGACTACTATAGTCATATCGATTATGCTCCTGCGGATATTCTACTTATATCCGCTTGTCGCTCACGAGCTGCTGATATGCAACGCAGTCCTGCTCATTCTGGATGTAACATCAATTTTTATTCTGAATTATTTTGAGCAGCAGCGGAAGAAAGCAAAAGATCAGCTCATACTGCGCCGCAGCATGAAAGCCGCGCTCGAAAGCGTAGAGACATGGAAAAGAGCATACGAACAGCAGCGCAAGCAGACACATGACTTCAAAAATCTTCTGATCGTGCTGCGCGGCTTTGCTGAGCGCGAGACCTCGCGTTCGGAAATGATAGATTATATTGAAAGACTACAGCATTTTGATACTGCGAGCTCAACGATGATAAATACCCACCGAACCGCGGTCGATATTATTCTGAACCAGAAGCTTGCCGCAGCAGAAAGAGTCAATATTCATTTTATGCCGCAGTTGGACGACCTTTCAAAATTTCCCCTGCCCGATGATGAGCTTATAATCGTGCTGTCAAATCTGATCGACAACGCAATAGAAGCCTGTGAAAAAATTGAAGACGGCAGAGAGCGCTATATCAGGCTTAATATGAAGGTCGAACCGCAATCCGCATATCTGCGTATTGAGAACCCGACCGCCTCTCCGGTGGAGATAAGGAATAACCGCATTGTTACTACCAAGGCTAAAACCGCTGAACATGGCTACGGTATCCAAAATATAATCGCTGTATTGGAAAGACATTCCGCATACTATTTGTTTGAGTACAACGAACGTGAACGCACATTGTCGTTCACATTACAACTGATGACGTAAGCACCGGGGACATAAGTTCCCCGCTGCTTACCCCTTTTTCACGGCAAAAAACCGGGTCTTACGGCACTTTTTACACAAAGCCGTTTTTATGTGATAGCATTGCATCAGGTGAGAAATATGATTCATAACGCGGCAGTCAAACTCGCAAGAGCCTCCTGTGAAAGAGGCTGGATAGACGAAGAAAACTACGAGTGGTGTATATACGCACTCGAAAAAAGAATAAGTGTTTTGCTGTATATAGCAGTTGTGCTTCTATGGGCTGGTACATTCGGCCTCCTTATCGAAACCTCGTCTTTCCTCCTGCCGTTTTATCTCATAAGACGGCGCATAGGCGGGTGCCATGCCAGAAGTGCAGGTGTTTGCTTCACACTAAGTATTCTGTTAGTTGTATTCGTCAGTTTGTTTGTAGATGACATAGCTGCATATTTGCCGCAGACCATCTTGATTCTTGCTGACGCAGC
>CALBGD010000457.1 GCA_937893735.1 uncultured Clostridia bacterium
GTTGACCGACTTGTTTTCCATAAGGATATCGCTTTCGCTCACTCCCCTGGAAATAAGATACCGCTGCATGGATTCCGATTCAGAAATACACTCGTCGCTGCCCTTGCCGCCGGAGGTGACGAACTTTATTTTCTTTCCAGTAGCGCTTAGCTGCTTTTTGGCGAACTCCAGAGCGTGGTCTATTCTTCCCCGCAGGAGCGGCAGCGGCTGCCCGTCCTTTGCAATGGCGCAGCCGAGGATTATCACGTAATCCTTGTCGTAAGCCGGAATGTGCCTTGCCGCTTTTATTGCGCAGACTGTCGTGCCTATCAGCAGGCATTCAAGGTAACAGAGAAGTCCGGTCAGGAACTGCGGGATAGCCACATCTGCAATGACCAGCAGTGAATTCCCCTGCTCATAAAGCCTGTGGATAAGCCGCTCGCTTAGGGAATCCCACCAGAAAACGCGCGCTATCGTCATGCCCACTATACCAAATCCCAGAATCGACCCGAGAAGATTTTTCACGCTCCTGCTTTCATGGCGCAGCAGCGAGATATTGCTGAATCCCATGAACAGGAAAAACACCACGGAAAAAGGCAGCAGTATCATCGGGAAAAACTCGATCACCCGGGAAACATTACTTATAAATCCCATGAAGCCGTTTGTGCCGTTTCGCTGCGCGTACAGCATTACCACCGAATAAATCAGCATCTGAACCATGAAAATACTGCCGCCAAGCAGGCTTGCATTCTTAAAAGAGTACAGCGTTTTTCTCTTGTTACGTATGTAAAACACTATCGCCCATGCGGCTATCAGCGCCTCCAGAATGATTATAATAAAAATGAACAGGTCGCTGTTCTCGCTTAGAAATTCGCTCATTTGCTGCTCCTTTTTGCGTAGGTTTTTTATTTCTGTCCGATGAATCGGAAGTTATCGGATCAACATATCAGCCGCTTCGCTCTCCGCTGTGGCAAAGAACATAATTATTGCCCTTGTTACTTTCACACATAAAGTCTTTCAGCGGCTTGCTTGTATGATGTGAGTAATCTCCGTAAATTGCAATGTGCATTACATTTCAATTTTATTAAGTTTCATTTTTCTTCCATATATTGCGAAATGCCGACAAGTCAATTATGCCACTCTCCAAACAAAAAGTCAAACAAAAGCGGTGTTGCCATAAGTATTCCTGCGCCGCCGATACGGAAAAACCGAAAGCGATTGCTGTGTTCCGGACAAACTTGTCAGGAAATATACCAGTTCACAAATAACAGCAGGCGCTGTCATAATGAGCAGTGCCTGCTGTAAGTTATTCATGCCATTTACACTCCCGGGGCTGCTGTTCCGAACCGTATCATGGAGCAGATACACATTCCGGGACGCCATCAGGCTGTCGCAGGCGAATTCCCGGATATCACCCCATGAACTTTATCAGTTCTTTCGTCAGCAGCTCCGGGTGGTTGATGATGTCGCCATGTCCGAATCCCTCGAAGCAGCGCACCGTCAGCTTCGGATATGCCGCTTTCAGCTTTTGTATCGCCTTTTTCATATGACCCTCTTTCTCTCCGTACCAGCAGGCAACGCTTGCTTCTGGCTGCACCGGAAAATCCGCGCGATAAAGGTAAAGCCCTGCCTCCCACGTAGCCCGGATCGATTCAAGACTGATATTGTCAGGAATGTGGTTCATCATGGTCTGCATACCCTGCTCCGTCTGACCCATGAATTTCAGCGCCCATGCAGGCATGGACTTTTCGTGCGCTGTCCGGTACTGCTTCTGGGGCATGATTTTCAGAAGGAGTTTGTTCATCACACCGAAGTCCAGATACTCAGGTCCGCTGAGTATCATGTGCTCTATCTGCACCTTAGGAGAGGATTTCAGAAAAACCGCCGGTCCGCAGCCGAGGGACTCCGCAAAGAGCATATCCATCTGTCCGCCGCATTCCGTACTGATGTATTCTGCCAGCTTGTCAGCCTGCGCCTGTGCTGTTGTGTAGGTCGTTGTTCCCGAGCCGTCGAATCCGTCAAAGCTGACGGCATACACCGAATAGTCCTTTTCCAGCAGCGGGATAATATTCTCAAACTGCCGCCAGCACATCAGATTTCCGTGCAGCAGCATGATTTTCTTTCCGTTATGATTTCCGAATTGCTTGATTTCCATGTTGATACTCCTTGCTTTAGTTATGGATTTCAGACAGATCACAAAGCATTATCTGTCCTGCGCATTATTTGAAGCCCTTTCCCTGGGAAAATACCGGCGGCCAGTATGGCATGGGCTGGGCGTCGGCTTTCAGCTTGAAATCGCAGCAGCCGCCATCCTCCATGCAGGTATGCTCCCTGAACATCGGCGCACCGACGATACCGAACATAACATAGTCAAGATTGCAGAGATACGGCATATACTCCTCATATCCGTACCGCCGTGCAAAGTCCGCCAGCGGACATACCAGATTGTGATAGCTGAAATCATATCCGTCTTCCGGAGGTATCTGAGTTTTTGTCTCAAAGCTGCCGGGATTTCTGGCGGCGTTGGTTTTGTTTTGCGCGTCCTTTTTCAGGAACATTTTGTTGAGCCGCTTCGGATCCGTGAACATCTTTCCCATCAGCTTCAGAACCGGCTTGGGTATTTTCCGCATTCGCCGCTCATAGGCCATCGTCATCAGATGACCGATCTCGTCCATAGCTGTGCCGCATTCCCTCAGGTACTCGCCCATGGCAACAAGCATATACGCCTCGGTCAGATTTTTGGTACCGCTGACCTTATCGCCGCCGATGTACGGAAAACGGGAAAGCATATCCCGCTCGTAGATATTCCATATATCCTCCCATGCGGTGTCATAAGGCTTCCCGCCTGCGCTTTCCAGCTCAGTACCCACTAGCGCCAGAAAGCCTTTCATGGTCTTTTTCAGCTTGCTGCGCTTCTTTTCATAATACTCATGCATATTCGTGACCTCCTCGTTTGTTATCCGGGCTTCAGATTTGGATTATCCGGCAGCGCGCCATTCTCAATGACCGACCTGATCGTTTGGAGGAGCATTATCTGTTCCTCCTGTACCCCGCCTCATCACGATATTCAGGGTGGTCATTCAAATATGGATCCTTGTCACCGCAGATGGTAAAGTCGCATTTTAAGCCGTTAGCGCAGGTGGTTTTCCGCACCAGGCGGGCATGAATAAGTTCCATGGACGCAAAATCCGCATTGCACAGGGCAGGCATGATATCCGTAAGCCCGTGTTTAGCTGCAAATTCCGCTACCGGGCACGCTGTGAATTCATAATAAATCGGTTTGTCTTTCTCATATGGGGCAACAGACATTTCGTAATCGTGCCACTTGTCGCAGCCTGCCTTTGCCGTTGTAAAAGCCTTGTACAAAAGCTTTCGCCAAAACGGTTTGTTAGAATTGACTAATTTTAACCTGCGAAAAGACGGCAGAACCAGATTTTCCTCCATTTCCTCTATTTCATAAAAAGAGGCGACGGTTCTGCATACAACATAGTAGCTCATAATTGCTATGCAGTCATAGGTGCCGCCTGCGCCATTGTGGAAATTCTTCCTGCCGCCGAGGTCAGTGCGCCAATTGGAGAGAAACTCTGCATATTTAAGCTGTATTTTCTCCCATACGCTTTCCTGCTCCGACAGGGGATAGTGCAGAGCGATTTTCTTTTTGATTTCTGTTTTACAGGGCTTGGAATACAGTACATGACAGGTGCGGTCAAATTGCAATTCGTTATCTTTCATTGCTTGCCTCCTGGATCGGAAATCATATTTCCCGGTTGTTTATTTCTTCAGTTTTTTGCTTCCCTGAAATACGGGAGTATCCAGCATTGTACTGACGTTGTGATCAACCTCAGCAAATTATACAGCATACATTGGACCTGCCGCGCACGCCATATGTCAACAGCCTCATGCGGTCTTGACCTCCGCAATTACTGCTCTTCCCGAGATTCCATGCAGGAAGTATTCCTCGCCAGAAGAGTTCAGTCATTGATCCGATATCCATTCTTTCAGCGCTGCGGAAAGCCTGTTGTCTATATCCTTTCTCGTCTGTTCGCACTCATCCGGATACTCTTTTGCTGCCCTGAAAACAAATCGCAGCACAAATTTCAGGCCTATCGGTAGTGCCGCACGGAGCAGTGATTCCGGAAGCACGAAATGTGTTCCATGCTCATAAGCAAGAGCTTCATATTCGCATTTGTGCGGGCGCTCCTTTAAGCGCTTATCCATTCTGCGGACGTATTTTCCAGCCTCCCAGAAAGAATCGTCATCAGCGCCGATGAGAAACAGCTTTCCGTGGATATTCTCTATTTTTATCATTTCATCTTCCGAATGCTCCCTAGCGTTTTCGGAATCAATAAACAGACAGGTCGAACGCATAAAATCACCGGAGCCCTTCGTTTCCTCCTGGATCTTATGCCAGTATTCCGGGTGCTGATATACAAATGGCATATATGGGAGAGGTTTGCCTTTCCATGAAAGCGTTGAAGCGTCCGGAACAGGCCATTCTCCGCAGCCGTCCTTTTTGCCCTGCTCGAATCCCTGCCACACGAAATCGCTGGCTGTAAGTCCGAATGTCAGCGTTATATCAGGAAAATATGACGCCGCGACAAGCGAATCCATTCCCGCCGTGCTCATACCCATAATACCGAACTTCCTGCTGCCATGGGCCTTCAGCCACTCTATGGCTGCCCCATAACGCTCCAGAGGCATATTCACGTGGCTGTAATTCTTTTTGCCCGGTGACATACAAAGCGCATTTACGCCATTCTTATGCAGCCACTTGACTCCGCATTTTGCCATATAATCATTGGGGTCGTCGCCGAACAGACCTATCACTGTGCAGTCGGACCCATTGGGATTTTCATAATATGTACCGTAAAACCCGTCCCTGTCATTGTCGAATAATACCTTTTTCATAAGCAGCCCCCCATTATTGCAGTTAGCTAAAGCTAACATAATTGCAAAACAAAAGAACACCATGTGCTCTTTATAAATGATATCACAAAATCAGCCGGAAGTCAACAGTTTACGGGAATTTTGTCACTTCAAATTTTCATAGGTATATCTCGCTTTATGCAAACTATGTTTTCCATACTATACTGCCCTTGATGGACAGCAGCTGATACACGCCATACAATGCGTACAAGCGTGAATGTCACCGAATAAAAGCAGACAGAATCAAACTTATAAGGCGGAAGTACAATATGATTTATGCAATGTCCGACCTGCACGGTCAATACGAAAAATTCGGGAAACTGCCTGAACAGATACACTTTTCAGACTCCGGCAAGCTGTACATTCTCGGGGACACTGAGACCACACAAGACCTCGCCCTCTGGTTCAGTGACGGCGGAAAGCCAGCCTTTTCCAGCTTCCGGAAGCTGGAACCAAGTCAGCAGAACGAGCTTCATCAATATCTCAACTCCATTGGCTGGAATCACTTTCATCACTCCCCTCTTGACATTCCAGAAGAAAAGTGATATAATCCAAAATGAACAATGTTCATTTTTAGAGGTGAAACCTATGAATCCACAAAATACATCAAAGGAAGAGATCATGCGCGCCTGCCGGAAAATCGTTGCCGAGCAGGGACTTCCGGCGCTTAATATGCGAACTCTCGCAAAGGAATGCGGAATAGCTCTGGGCACGCTGTACAACTACTATTCCGACAAGGACGAGCTAGTTATAGCGGCGACAGAAAGCGTGTGGCAGGACATTCTCGGAAATAATGAACCCGAGAACGGCGTCAGGTTCACGCAGTATGTAGCGCACATTTACGAGCATATCCTCAGCGGGCTGAAAGATTATCCTGATTTTTTCGCGGCGCACTCGATGTCGGTCGCCAGGTCGGCAAAGGGAAAGGCGCGCGGCACGATGGAGCGCTGCTTCGGTAGGATCCGCAAGGAACTCCTCGCAGACTTGCTGGCAGACAAAGGCGTTGACTGCAGTGTATTTTCAGATACATTCGGCGAGGAAAACCTGATCGAACATATACTCGACACCATAACAATTTCGATAATAAAGGGCAAGCCGGACTGCGCCGCCCTGACTGAAATTCTTGACCGGTTACTATACCGCTGAACCAAAGGAGGATCAATATGCAGACTATATTTGAAACCGCATTCGATGTCATTTATCTTTGCACCGTGATAACCCTCGGAATAATCATGATCTGCAAAAGCAAGGGGAGAAAACAGTACCTTCTCTACGGAATAATGGCGGTG
>CALBGD010000458.1 GCA_937893735.1 uncultured Clostridia bacterium
CCTTGTGCTGGCGTACGCGCCGATACTGCTTGCCTCCGCGATATTCGGCGGGGCATTCACGGGAGCCTGCACTATGCTCCTGCTGAAGAAGCTGAGTCCCAAGATACTCAACGACATAAGGCTTATAGAATACACCAGCGAAAAACCTCATGAGCGCCCAAAGGAGAACAAGGCATGAAGCTGCTTGTAATAGACGGAAACAGCATAATGAACCGCGCATTCTACGGGATACGCATACTCACCAACAAAAAGGGAATGCCCACGAACGCCCTCACCGGCTTCATGAACATCTTCATGAAGCTCCTGAAGGAGGAGGCTCCCGACCGCATAGCGGTGGCATTCGACCTGCACGCGCCGACATTCCGGCACAAGATGTACGCGGACTACAAGGGCACGCGCCACGCCATGCCGGACGAGCTGCGGGCGCAGATGCCCGTTATAAAGCAGCTCCTTAAGGCGCTCGGCGTTGCAATCGTCGAGAAAGAGGGCTTTGAAGCGGACGACATCATCGGCACCCTCTCCCACGAGGCGGAAAAGGAGGGCGGCGAGTGCGTCATCTCCACGGGAGACCGCGACAGCTTCCAGCTTATAACGGATAAGGTCACGGTAAGGCTTGCCTCCAACAAGGAGGACGTCATCTACACCCCCGCGAAGATAGCCGAGGTCTACGGCGTTACCCCGCGTGAAATGCTGGAGGTAAAGACCCTGATGGGCGACAGCTCCGACAATATCCCGGGCGTGCCGGGGGTCGGAGAAAAGACCGCGCTGGGGCTTATCCAGAAGTACCACACGGTGGACTACATCTACCAGAATCTTGATTCGATAGAGGTCACAAAGGGCGTCCGCACCAAGCTCGAGAACGGCAGGGAAAGCGCTCAGCTCAGCCGGAAGCTCGCCGAGATAACCTTTGAAGCCCCGGTGCCGCTTGAGATGGGCAACTACGTCCGCGGCGCGGGAGACCCGGCGGAAGCCGCAGGTATCCTCACGGAGATGGAGATGTTCGGCGTGATGAAGAAGCTGGAGCTTGACAAGACGGCTCCGGCAAAGGTGACGATAAGCACCGAGGGCGCTCCCGCCGCCGAAATCCCGGAGGAGCCCGCAGAAGTCCCGGCGGATATCCCGGAATTCGACCCGGCGGCGTATGACGTGGCGATTTCCGGCGATGAAATCTCGGTCTACCTTGACGGAAAAAAGCAGGACGCTGATATAGCGGAATTCCTCCGCTCCGACAGCGCAAAGCGCACAACGGACGCGAAAGCGCTCTACAAGTGGTGCATAGAAAAGGGAACGGAGCTGAAAAACGTGACGTTCGACACGGCGCTTGCGGGGTATCTGCTCAACGTGAACTCCAGCGATTACAGCGTGGAGCGGCTGTGCGCGGAATACGGCGTGACCTACAGCGAAGAGCGGCTTGGCGAATCCCTGTTCCTGCTTAACAAGGCGCTGTGGGAGAAGCTCCACGCGCAGGGAATGTACAGGGTGCTCTCCGAGATAGAGATACCTCTGGCGGAAGTGCTCAGCTCCATGGAGCACGACGGCATTGCAATGGACATTCCGGCGCTCCATCAGTTCGGCGAGGAGCTCCTGCCGGAGATAAAGAAGCTGGAGCAGGCTGTCTACAAGGCGGCGGGGCATGAGTTCAACATCGGCTCGCCGAAACAGCTCAGCGTTGTGCTTTTCGAGGAGCTGGGGCTTCCCGCCGGAAAGAAGCGCAAGACCGGCTATTCCACCGACGCTGACACGCTGGAGGCGCTCCGGGACAAGCACGAGATAATCCCGCTGATATTCGAGTACCGCACGCTGACGAAGCTGTACAACACCTACGTCAAGGGACTGGAGGCGGCGGTCTCCCCGGACGGCAGAATGCACACCACATTCAAGCAGACCGAAACGCGCACCGGGCGTATCTCCTCAGCTGAGCCGAATATCCAGAACATTCCCGTGCGCACGGAGATAGGCAGAAATTTCAGAAAGTTCTTCGTGGCGGGGGAGGGGAAGCTGCTTGCGGACGCGGATTACAGCCAGATAGAGCTCCGCGTGCTGGCGCACCTTTCCGGCGACAAGGCTATGATAAAGACGTTCTGCGAGGGCGGAGATATTCACACGGAAACGGCGGCGAGCGTTCTCGGGCTTCCGCCGGAGTGGATAACCCCGGAGCAGCGCCGCAGCGCAAAGGCGGTAAATTTCGGCATAGTGTACGGTATCGGGGCTTTCTCGCTGGCGAAGGACATCAATGTTTCTGTCGGCGAGGCGAAGCGGTATATCGAGGACTACCTGACCCATTACTCAGGCGTAAAGGCGTATATGGACAAGGTGACAAAGAGCGCTGAAAAGGACGGCTGGGCGGTAACGATGTTCGGCAGGAAGCGCTTTATCCCTGAGATACTTTCCACCAACAAGACGGTAAAGGCGCTGGGAAAGCGCATTGCCATGAACACGCCGATACAGGGCACGGCGGCGGATATCATCAAGATAGCGATGGTGAGGGTCTACCGCAGGCTGAAAGCGGAGCTGCCGGAGGCGCGGCTGATACTCCAGGTCCACGATGAGCTGATCGTGGAGGCTCCGGAGGACAAAGCGGCGCAGGCGGCGAAGATACTCACCGAGGAAATGCAGGGAGCTGTGAAGCTTGCAGTCCCGCTGACCGCTGACGCCAAGGAGGGCAGGAGCTGGTATGACGCCCACTGACGAGAAATTCATTCAGATAAACGCGATAGAGCAGGAGTGCTTCCACGGTAGCTGGACGGCGGAAACGCTGCTGTCGGAGCTCAACAGCCCGCTTAACGTCCTCTGCATGGAGGAGCGCGGCGGGAAGATCGCGGGCTTCGCGCTGGGCAGGGTCGCCGCAGACGAAGCGGAGCTGTTCCAGATAGCGACGCTTCCGGAGTTCCGCAGGCAGGGCATAGCGGAGCGGCTTCTGGCTGAGCTCCACGGGGAAATGCGCGGGCGAGGGGCGGCGTGCTGCTTCCTTGAAGTACGCAGCCGGAATCCCGGGGCGATAGCGCTGTACGAAAAGGCAGGCTACGAGAAGATTGCCCTCCGCCGGAATTATTACCCGGACGATGACGCGGTGATATACCGCATATCCCTATAAAACAAGAATTGCTGTCGGATATCCGGCAGCAATTTTGTGTATTGTAAGGTTATGTTTTATTTTGAATTTTTGTTCCAGATTATCATGAGACCTTTCAGAAGCAGGTCGTCATCATAGATTATTTCGTGGCGGCACAGCGGGATAACCACCTGAGCAAGCCCTCCGGTCGCAACGACTGTCGTCTTTTCGCCGAGTTCTTCCTCTATGCGCTCGATTATTCCGTCGATGGCGCAGGCGTTTGAGTACATGATACCGCTCTTTATGCAGTCCACGGTGTTGGAGCAGATAACGCGCTTCGGCTTCTCGTAGGCTATCTTCGGGAGCTGAGCGGTGCGGGAGTTCAGCGC
Source organism: uncultured Clostridia bacterium (assembly GCA_937893735.1). Taxonomy (GTDB): domain Bacteria; phylum Bacillota; class Clostridia; order Oscillospirales; family Ruminococcaceae; genus CAG-115. The sequence continues at coordinate 3,442 of CALBGD010000458.1, forward strand.
GTCGGCGGATACTGCAACTCCGGTGGTGATAAGTCCGCCGATATAGGTGCGGTTCCTGTCTATGACGGAGAATGTCGTGGCGGTGCCCATGTCGATCAGTATCTGCGGCACGGGGTAGTCGTGCAGTCCGGCGACTGCGTCAACAACAAGGTCGCTTCCGAGCTGAGCCGGGTTGTCTATCTGTATCGAGAGCCCCGTCTTTATGCCGGGTCCCACTATCATTATCTTTCCGTCGATGAGCTTTTCCACGGCCGTTTTCACTGTGTAGGTCACGGAGGGCACCACCGAGGAGATTATCGCGCCTGCGATATCTTCGCGGCTGATGTTGTTGATGTCCAGCGCCGCCTTTATCTTCACCGCGTATTCCAGCGAGGTCTCGCGCTGTACCGTTGCAAGGCGCTCGCGGAAGAGTATCTTCTCGCCGTCCGCACAGCCGAGAACTATGTTCGTGTTGCCGATATCTATTGCAAGTATCATTGCTGCTCCTTTATGTTATGCGCCCTGACTGCGGTTCACCATGATCTTGTTCTTTACGATGTCAACTATCCTTACTATCACGGAGCTGAGAAGCAGGTTCGTGCCGAGCTCTACAAGGAAGTTCACGCCGACGAACGCCGTCATCATGTAGACTATCGCATTATCTATGCCTGCGCCCGCAGCCCATTCGCTGATGGTGCCCATAAAGAATGCGAAGCAGCCCAGCAGGAATATCCCGGTGTTTGCTATCGGGGCAGCCGCAGCCGCGCATATAGTCGCAGCCCAGCGGTTCTTCTTTTCAAGAGCCTGATAGATCAGCCCCGGTAAAATGCCGGCAGCCGCACCCTTTAACAGCACCGTAATTATCGTGCCGGGGGCGTTTATCACCAGAAATGCGTTGGCGCCGCCGGTGAGAAGCACCATTGCGCCGAATACCAGTCCGAGCCAGCCGCCCGCTTTCCAGCCGTATAGTGCCGCGCCGACTACTATCGGGATAAGGGCGAATGTGATGTTGAACGGGCCTACCGTTATTCCCATCGTAAGGAAATAGACGATCACCACGAGGGCGGTCATGAGTCCCATAACGACGAGCTTCAGTATCATCGCGCCGTTTGATTTGCGCGAGGTCTGGTTCTTTTCGTTTGCCATATTAAATTTTCCTCCTTGTTATCATTCCCCGGCGTGCGGGGATACAATACAATACTACTGTATTATATCACATTCCGGGAGAAAAATCTATATTAGCGGATACAAAAATACCCCCGGAAAACTCCGGGAGTATTTTGCAGATAGCACAAATTTGATTAGTCCATCAATCATTTTTTCATTATCATGCGGAGCTTTTCGGCGTTCTGGCGGCGGTTTATGAACGGCTTTGTGACCAGCCGGAACAGCCAGCAGAACGGCAGCAGGAACGGCGCCTTTTTCAGCACCGGATAATGCTGCTTCATGTGGGTGAATGTCGGGAACAGCAGCCCCAGCGCGTATCCTGCCTTTCCGGATCTCTCTATCCTCAGGGCGGAGAAATTCTCGAACGTGCCGTAGGTGCCGCTGCCGAGGATATACTGCTCCAGCCTGCGGGTCTCCTCCGTGTGGGGCTTCCCGCCGAACCATACCTCTGAAAGCTCCAGAAGCTGAGCCGCATAGCCGCTTTTCCCGGAGGGCTCCAGAAGCTTCAGCGAGTTCTGCGGGTCTATGCCCATATCGGAGCTAACGCAGACCCACAGGTCCATCACCGTGCGGATCCCGGTGCCGCCCTCTTCAAGGTGCTTTATCGCGTGCGCCAGAACATACGCGAAGAACGCGTCCGGAGTGAAAGCGTATCTCATGCCGTCATGGGTGCAGAGCTTCCACGGGTCGGAGAATATCGTCTGGAATTCCTGACCCTCCTCACCGAAAAGCGCCCGGTGCACCTCGACGTTCATCACCGGGGGCTTGTGGTAGATATCGTGCACGTCATAGCCGAAATGCTCGCAGGAGTACCCCAGCCCGGACATGATGTCCCGGGCTTTCGCGGCGTTTTCCTCGTCTATCAGCATATCGATGTCGGACATGGTGCGCATATCGCTCTGCGGGTAGAGCCCCTTTATAATGCTCCCTTTCAGCGGCAGGAACCGCACCCCCGCCTTTTCGAAAGCCGCGCCTATCGCTTCAAGCTCGGAAAGCTGTGTGATGTCCTTTACAAGCGCCTTGTCGCGTATCTGCGACCATTTTGCCGAAAGCTCCGGCGCGGGCGGAGTCCGGAGCTGTTCCGCCGCGTAGTACGCCATTCCGGCAACGCTGTGCTGCTCCGCGAGCTGCATTATCTGAGCCTGTTCGATTCCCTCCGGCGGCTCCGGGGGAGCGCTCCCGCGGAGCTGGCTGTTCAGCAGCGCTATGAGGTATTCCGCATTTGTCATTCTATCACACCGTCCTTTAGAGTGAGCTTCTGTGTGCATATCCTGAGGGCGGCGGGGCGGTGGGTTACTATCAGCACCGTTTTTCCGTCCATTGCCGCGATGTTTTCAAGCAGCCGGGATTCCGTCTGTTCGTCCAGCGCGGAGGTCGCCTCGTCCAGCAGCAGGAATCCCGCGCCGCTGTACAGCGCCCGCGCGACTGCTATCCTCTGCGCCTGACCCTCTGAGAGCCCGGCTCCGCCCTCGCCGATACGGGTGTCAAGCCCTTCGGGGAATTCGCCGATGAATCCGGCGGCGCACGCGGCTTCCGCAGCCTGCATTATCCTTTCATCGTCCGGGTTTTCGGACAGGAACGAGATGTTCTCGCGGATAGTGCCGGAAAACAGGCAGTTTCCCTGCGGGACGTAGGCAAGCATTTCCCTGACGGACTGCCCCGGAGGGCACGCGCCGTCCGTCCCGGTAAACTCGATTTTTCCGCCCTGCGGCTGGTAAACTCCCAGCAGGAGCATGAACAGCGTGGATTTTCCGCCGCCGGAAATTCCGGTCAGGGCGGTCACGCTGCCCTTTTGCAGGGTGAAATCCGCCCGGGTGATGACGTCGTTCCTGCCGTAGGAGAAGCTCAGCCCGGAAACCCGCAGTTCACGGAAATCCGCGTAGCTGAGCGTGTTTTCTGCGGGCTTTTCCTGCGGGAGCGCCTCCAGCTCCATAATGCGCTCAGCGGAAGCCGCCGCCGCGTAATACTGCGGGAACAGCGAGGACAGCCCCGCGAACGGCGATTGTATCTGATTCACGAGCTGTAACACCGCCGTGAGGGTCCCGTAGGTCATAGAGCCTGAGAATATCCCGAAAGCTCCCCACACCAGCGCGAGGACGTACCCCGCCTGAAACACAAGGCTGAATCCCGCGCCCGCGAGAATGCCGAACGTGCGGCGCTTCATGCGGATATCGTAGTGCGCCTGCTGGTTCTCGGAATTGCGGCGCTCCACGCGGTTCCCCGCGCCGAAAACCTTGATAACGGGCAGGCTCTCCAGAGCCTCCTGCAAAAAGGAGCGCACAACGCCGCCTTTCTCCTGAACCTGCTTGTGGAGCCCTTTAAGCCTGCCGCGCAGAAGCCGGGTCACAGCGAACAGCAAGGCTCCCGCCGCCGTGAAAAGCAGCGCGAACCACGGCTCCAGAACTATCATCAGCACCGCCGCGCAGACGAGCTGGGTGACGAGGTTCACCGCCGTGGGAACTATGTCGGATATCGCCCCGGCGCAGATATCCGCGTCCGAGAACATACGGTTGAGCAGCTCGCCGCTGTGGTACTTCCTGACGGAGCCGGACTCCGCAGAAAGCAGCTTCGACAGGATACCGCTGCGGATATCCATTTCACAGCGCGCCGTGACCTGCTCGGAGAGGCTGTTGCACACCAGCCGGAGCACCAGTTGGAGCAAAACGGTTCCCGCAAGCAGAAGCGCATATTTCAGAATCCCGCCGCTGTCCCCGGCAACAGCGCTGTCGATGACTCCCCGGCAGAACAGCGCGAATGCAGTCCCGGCGGCGGCGAACAGGGCGTTCCCGGCTATTATGACGGCAAGGGAGCCTCGGTGTCCCTCCGTGTGGCGGAACAGCCAGCGGAGCGCCGCCCGGTCGTTATTTTTCGCCATGAAACAAC
>CALBGD010000459.1 GCA_937893735.1 uncultured Clostridia bacterium
CTGCACGGTGTTCATGAATTCCCGCGTAAAGCAGGCACAGAAGGAGGGCGCGACCGTTGCGGATATCTCCGCAGGTCTGTCCTATTCTGTCGTAAAGAACGCGCTGTTCAAGGTAATAAAGCTGCGCGATACCTCCACTATGGGCGATAAGATTATCGTTCAGGGCGGTACTTTCATGAACAACTCCGTGCTGAGAGCGTTCGAGCTTATCTGCGGCAGGGACGTTGTGCGCCCCGACAAGGCGGGACTTATGGGCGCCTACGGAAGCGCGCTCATTTCCATCGAGCGCGACGACGGAAAGGGAAGCTCCATCGCAACCCTCGACAAGCTGGAGAGCTTCCACGTTGAAAAGACAACCGCGCGCTGCGGCAGGTGCTCCAACAACTGCCTGCTCACCATCACGAAATTCCCGGACGGAAAGCGCTACATAAGCAACAACCGCTGCGAGCGCGGCGCGGGCAACGTCTCCACAAAGGAGAAGCTGCCGAATCTGTTCGATTATAAATACCACCTGCTGTTCGACCGCGAGAGCCTCCCCGAAAGCACCGCAAAGCGCGGCGTTGTGGGACTCCCGAGAGTTCTCGGTATGTACGAGAACTACCCGTTCTGGCACAAGCTTCTGACCGAGCTTGGATTCTCCGTGAAGCTGTCGCCGAAATCCTCCCGCGAGATCTACGACAATGGAATCGAGACCATGCCGTCCGAGTCAGTGTGCTATCCTGCGAAGCTGGCGCACGGCCATATTCAGGCGCTTGTAGACGAGGGCGTGAAGTTCATATTCTACCCCTCCATGCCTTATGAGATGAGCGAGAACAACGGCGCGGACAACCACTACAACTGTCCTGTCGTTGCTACATATTCAGAGGTAATAAAGAACTCCGTTCCGGAGCTGCGCAGGGACGTTAAGTTCATGAACCCGTTCCTGCCGATATTCAACCAGAAGCGCATGGGAGAGCGCCTTTATGAGGAGTTCTCCAAGGAATTCCCGCAGGGCGGCTTTACCAAGGCTGAGATAGATTCCGCGCTGGAAAAGGCTTACGCCGAGGACAGGGCATTCAAGGCTGAAATAAGCCGCAAGGGCGAGGAAACGCTGAAATTCCTTGAGGAGAACGGCAAGCCCGGTATCGTCCTCGCCGGCAGACCCTACCACATCGACCCCGAGATAAACCACGGACTTCCCGAGATGATAACCGGCTACGGCTACGCGGTACTCACCGAGGACAGCGTTGCCCATATGGAGCAGGTAGTCCGCCCGATACGCGTAGTCGATCAGTGGACGTATCATTCAAGGCTGTACGCGGCGGCTCACGTTGTCGGAAAGCACGACTGCCTCGAGCTGGTACAACTCAACAGTTTCGGCTGCGGTCTTGACGCGATAACCACAGATCAGGTTCAGGAGATACTCCGCAGCTTCGGAAAGCTGTATACCTGCCTTAAGATAGACGAGGTCAACAACCTGGGCGCGGCGAGAATACGCCTGCGTTCGCTCATTTCCGTTGTGGAGGAG
>CALBGD010000460.1 GCA_937893735.1 uncultured Clostridia bacterium
CTTGTTTTTCTCTCCATGCTCAAAAGCTGTCCGCAGTACTTCCGTGAGGGAGTTGAAATAGCATCGGTTTATGGTGCATTTCCGCCGTCTTTGTGGAACGGCGGCAGAGTTATCGGCGGAAAATGCGACGAGAGTTTTGTAAGGCAAGCGGTTGAGGCTTTCAATTCGCAGGGCATACCTCTGCGCTTTACCTTTACAAATCCTGCGCTTAAAGAGGAGCACCTCAGCGACCCGTTCTGCAATATGGTCATGAAGGCAGCCGATAACGGCATGAACGGAGTTATCGTGAACTCGCCGCTCCTTGAGGACTATATCCGAAAGGAGTACCCGAACTATAAGATCACAAGCTCGACCTGCAAGCGTATCACCGACCCCGAAAAGACCGCGCAGGAGCTTGAAAAGGATTACGATATAGTCGTTCTTGACTACGACCTCAACAATAAGTTTGACGTGCTCGGAAAGCTTCCGAATAAGGAAAAGCTGGAGATACTCGTGAATTCCTGCTGTGACCCTGCCTGTAAGCGCAGGTCGGCTCACTACGACCTCATAGGCAGGTTTATGATATGCTACAACGAGCACCTCAAAAATCACCCGAACGTTCCCTTTGTTCCCACAGACTATCCGGTGGGCAGAGAGGCTGAAAAAATGGAGTGCGACAGTATGTACAGGAATGCCTTTGAGATACGCAGGCTCAGCACCCATGTTACTCCCGATGATATCTGGAACAAGTACGTTCCCATGGGATTCAGCCAGTTTAAGATAGAGGGCAGGACTATGGGCAATATGTTCATGATAGAGAACTATATGTACTACATGGTAAAGCCGGAGTTCCGCGATGAGGCACGCGTGATGTTCATGCATAATCTCGAACGCAGCAACGTCATACACATAGGTTAAGGAGGCTGTGACATGAATGCAAGATTTCATCTTCCGGGCATAACTTCTCATTTTAAGTTTAACCTCGTTTTTGCGGAGGTTCTGAAACAGTATCCGCAGTATTTCCGTGACGGTGTTGAAATAGCCTCGGTTTACGGAACATTTCCGCCGTGTATCTGGAACGGCGGCAGAACGCAGGAGGGTATCTGCGACAAGCGGTTCATCAAGACCGCGATAAATGCTTTCAATGAGCGCGGTATCCCGCTGAGGTTCACGTTTACTAACCCTGCCCTTGAAAAAAAGCACCTTGGCGACAAGATGTGCAACATGGTAATGGCTCTCGCGAATAACGGGCTAAACGAGGTCATTGTGAATTCTCCGCTCCTTGAGGATTATATCCGCAAAAACTACCCCAAGTACAAGCTGACAAGCTCGACCTGCAAGAGGCTCGATGACGGGGAAAGGCTTGCGGCAGAGCTTGAAAAGGATTATCACATAGTCGTTGTGGATTACGACCTCAACAACAGATTCGATATCCTTGAAAAGCTCCCGAATAAGGAGAAGTGCGAATTTCTTGTAAATTCCAACTGCCGTCCGAAATGTCCCGACCGCGCACAGCACTACTACAATGTCGGACTTCAGCAGATAGGCTATTCAAATCATGTGCGCAAGTATCCCGATCAGCCGTATGATCCGATAGTTTTCGGCGACGGAAAAAATCAGAACTGCCCGTTCTTCACAAGAGATATTTTTGATATCCGCACCCTCTCAACGAATATCAGACCGGACGATATCTGGGAAAAATACCTCCCCATGGGCTTTGACCAGTTCAAGATAGAGGGCAGAACGGCAGGACTTTTCAACCTCATCGAAACATACATTTACTACATGGCAAGACCCGAATACGCTGACAGAGCGCGCTATACCCTCATAGACTTCTGCACGGCGAACGACATAATAAGCATAAACGAAGGAGTTTGATCTATGAAAACCGCACCTGTTTTCAGCAGCAATATGGTGCTGCAAAGAGGCAAGAATGTGCGGATATTCGGTAAGTGTGATGCAGACGAGAATATCCGCGTAAGTATCCCTGAACTTCAGATAGGCACTGAGGCTCTCGTTTCAAACGGCAGTTGGACTGCCGTTCTGCCGCCTATGGAGGCTCACAGCAGCGTTACCGTTGAGGTGAGTTCCGAGAGCGGCAGCATTATTTTTACGAATGTTGCTATCGGCGAGGTATGGCTCGCGGGCGGACAGTCCAACATGGAATTTGAGCTGCAAAACGACAAAAACGGTGCGCAGGCTCTTGCCGAATGTGCGGACGAGAATGTGCGCTTTTACTACACGCCAAAGTGCGAGATGACCGACGATAAGCTTATAAGCGCTGAAAATGCGAGCCGCTGGGATATGCCCTCTGCGGAAAATTCCCGTGCATGGTCGGCGGTAGGCTACTATTTTGCAAAGGAACTTAGCCGAAAACTCGGCGTGACGGTCGGCGTGATAGGCTGCAACTGGGGTGGAACTTCCGCGAGCGCATGGATAAGCCGCAGCTATCTTGAGCAGGACAGCCGTCTGCGTCCCTATATAGATGAATACGACAAAGCCTGCGAGGGAAAGACCGAACAGCAGATGATAGACGAGTATGACGAGTACACAGCCTATCACGCAGCTTGGGAAAAGCGTATGCAGAAATGCTACGAGGAAAATCCCGATATCGAGTGGGACAAAGTCCTCGAAATATGCGGCGAGAACCGCTATCCCGGCCCTATGAGCTGCAAGAACCCTATGCGCCCGTGCGGACTTTATGATACGATGGTAAGCCGGATCAGTCCGTATACTATCGCGGGATTCCTCTATT
>CALBGD010000461.1 GCA_937893735.1 uncultured Clostridia bacterium
CCGAGTGGTCGGGCTCCATGTGCTGAACAACGAGGTAATCCGGAGTTCTGCCGGCAAGCTCCTTTTCGAGGTTTGCGAGCCACTCGCCGCCGAAATGCGCGTCAACGGTGTCCATTACCGCGATCTTCTCGTCCATAATGACATAGGAATTGTACGCCATGCCGTTCGGTACGATGTACTGACCCTCGAACAGGTCTACCTCGTGGTCGTTCACGCCGATGTATCTGATGTCGTTTGTGATGGTCATGATTTTACGCTCCTTTAAAAAATAGTAATCAGTACTGATTTTATTATAACCCATTTCAGAAAGTTTGTCAAGAGAAACTTGGAAATTATTTCAGGGTCCTGAGATACTCTTTCTGCTCCGGGGTAATGCGGAAGCTCTCGATGGCTTTCTGAATGGTTTTCCGGTGGGTCCACGGGTCGAGCCGGCGGTTTTCAATGTACGGGAGAACGGCTTCGTACTGCTTTGCGAGGGCGGTGGCGAAGTACCACGCTGCCATCATGCGGACGTAGTACTCCCCGCTGTGCACAGCGGAAACCATTTCGGGGTATTCCGGGCGGAAATTCTCCCCGAGGTAAAACTGCATAAGGCACCCTATCCCGAAGCGCACCGTGTAAGTCTCCGGGGAAGCCAGCCAGCGGCGTATATGCGGCAGGAGCTCCTGCGGGTGCTTTCCGAGGACTTTCACGGACATCTGGTCGCAGGTCGCCCAGTTATCAACGTGCGGCAGGAATTCGTCCAGCCGGCGCACCGCTTCATCGAAGTCCTTTGCGCCGCAGAGTATCAGCGCGTGGAGCTGGTTCTCATCATAGTACCTGTGCGGGAGCTCCGCGAGGAAATCCTTGTTCCAGCCGACCTCCCCTGCGAGCTTCCGGAGCTCCGGCGTGCGCACGCCTATCACGGTTTCCGGGTCAACATTCGGGATAAGCCGCGTGTGGAAATCCCGGAATTTCACGTCCTGAAGCGCGAAAAGCCGGTCCCTGATCTCATCTGTCGTCATGGCGAACCTCCTTTTTTCTACATTATAGCCCCGGAAAACTATTTTGTCAAGAATTGCAACCTTTTTGCTCCCTGCGCGGTTTTATTCATAGAAAGCAAAGGAGGTATTTGTATGAAAAAATACATTGCGATTTCAACGCTATTGGCTATCCTGGCGCTGTCCGGGTGCGCTTCCGGGGAGACTTCCCCCGCGATAGCAGAGGTAAACTCATCGAACGCGACGGAGCTTGCACCGGTCATTGAGCCGGACATAGCGTTCGTTACCCGAGAAGTCCCGGACGAATCTCAGCCGCCGCAGCTCCAGGTGGAATACAGCGGCGAGGGGATTGCCGCATGCGCGCTTCTGACCTCCGGCAGCAGCGAGTGGGAGGTTGACGGACAAGTCACGGCAAAATGCAGCGCGGGGGCTGTGGAATGTGAAAATCAGGGGCTTATAACCGCGCGGATAGACCTTGACCTGGTGGATGGCTCCCCGAGGATACTGCTGTCCGGCGGCACTCTCGCGGAGGTCAGCCTGTACCCGCTGGACGGCTCGGACTCCATTCCGCTGGAGTATTCCGCGGACGGCACGGTGGATTTCCCGGACGGCTGCCCGGACGGCGTGGTTTCGGCGCGGGTGGAATTCGACAGGGGGAACTGCGAGTATTACTTCACGGTGACGAGAAGCCAGCGCATGGAAAACGAGCCGCCTAGGCTCCGCGTATACAGCGGCGACTACGGCTATGAGATGACCCGCGGCGGCTACACATGGACGGTAACGGACGGGGAAGAAGCGAGCACGATGACGGTCGACTGCCCCTCTCCGTGGCAGATGTTCGAAGCGGGGTACACGGGCGGATACCTCTGCGACCCTGGAAGCACGATCACGGTGAAACTCCCGGAGAATTCCGCGATAACATCGGCGGTGTACTACACGTCTGAGGACAGCACGACCGCGCTGGAGTATTCCGGCGGGGACATAACTCTGCCGGAAAGGGAGTTTGAGGCTCCCTGCCGTATCACGGTAGAAATGCCGCAGGGAACGTGCGATTATGTATTTTATCTTATCGTGGCGACGGAATACAGCGTGCCTGCGTGTTCCGCCGAGGAGTGATTCACACGGAGGATTGACCGGGCATATTATAAGGCAGGGTATGGCGCAGCGGCGCAGGAGCGCTTAAACGCGAAGATCCACAGCCGCGCCGATGGTGGCGCGCCGGAACCTGCCAGCGCGCCCTCAGAGCCGCCGGAGGCATACAGCGGCTGGTTATAATATACCCGTGCGGCACCGGAGATTCCGGCGCCGCAATTTTAATTCCGAATTCCGAATTAAATTATCCCTCTTCCCCCTTGTAAAATCCGCAGTTTTATGGTACAATAAATTTGTACGCACTGCGGATTCCGCAGTATTTTCAGTTGCTCAGTCGCGGACGTCCCTCCCGCCAACGTGTCTGCGGGGGAAATGTCCGGCGGGAAAGGAGAATAATTCATGATAGTCAAGCCAAAGGTAAGAGGTTTTATATGCACCACGGCTCACCCGGTGGGCTGCGAGGCAGTCGTTAAGAACGAGATAGAGTATGTTAAGTCCAAGAGAGCGGAGGATAACGGATTCAAGCCGAAAAAGGTCCTCGTTATAGGCAGCTCCATGGGCTACGGACTGGCGAGCCGCATTGCGCTGGCGTTCTCCGCAGGCGCGGCGACCCTCGGCGTGATGTTCGACCGTCCCGCAAGCGGAAACAAGACGGGCACCTCCGGCTGGTATAACACCAAGGCATTCGAGAAGTTCGCGCAGGCTGACGGACTGTATGCAAAGACAGTCAACGGCGATGCCTATTCCGACGAGTGCAAGAAGGAGGTAATCGACCTCATCAAGTCCGATTTAGGCAAGGTTGACGCCGTTATTTACAGCCTTGCGGCGCCGAGGAGAACCGTCGGGGACGTGACATATTCCTCCGTGCTCAAGACCACCGGAGCCCCCTACACCAACAAGACTATCGACCTTCGGAACAACACCGTGTCCGAGGTCACCATCGAGCCTGCCACCGAGGAAGAGATAACCGCCACCGTCAAGGTAATGGGCGGCGAGGACTGGGCGGCATGGATAGACGCACTGAAAGCTGCTGACGCAATAGAGGACAATGCCGTTACCATTGCCTACTCCTATATCGGCCCGGAAATAACCCACCCGATGTATTTCGAGGGCTCCATCGGCAGGGCGAAAGCTCACCTGTTCGAGACCTCGAAGCAGATAACCGATAAATATTCCGCAGACGGGATAAAAGCGTACATCTCCGTCAACAAGGCGCTGGTAACACAGTCCAGCGCGGCGATACCGATAGTTCCGCTCTACATCTCCATTCTGTTCAAGGTGATGAAGGAAAAGGGACTGCACGAGGGCTGCATCGAGCAGATGTACCGCCTGTTCGCTGAGAAGCTCGGCGCAGACGGAAAGCCCACGGAAGGCGCAGTTGACGGCGAGGGAAGAATACGTCTTGACGACCTCGAGATGAAGCCCGAGATCCAGGACGAGGTAACGAAGCTCTGGAACCTCCTCAATGCCGACAATTTCAAGCAGTACACCGACATTGACGGCTACTGGAAGGACTTCTATGAGCTCTTTGGTTTCGGAATAGACGGGGTGGACTACGACGCGGACGTCGAGGTTTAATTCGGAATTTTGTTTTTGACAGGACGATTGCTGTGCGTTCCGTAGGGGAGGGGCTTGCCCCTCCCGGAGATTCTCACGATACCTTGTGGTTATTTCAGAACGCCGCGCATTCAAGTGCGGGAGGGGCAAACATGATGTTTGCCCACACGCCCCCAAGCGGCGCATGGACGCGCCGCATAAAAGTGCGGGAGGGGCAAACACGACGTTTGCCTAGTGCGCACCAAAGCGCGGCAAGGACGCCGCGCAGCCTAGTGCGCACCAGGCAAGCCCCTCCCCTACAAGCGCCCTGCGAATATTTAGTATGATTCCGAATTTATTTCTCCCCTCTCTGTTCCCGGAGAGTAATTATGTTATTTTACAGACAAAAAAAGAAAGAACAGACGGACGAGCTGCACCATGAGTACGGCGTTGTCCGGAATTGCGCCTACATCATCAGGGCGTTCCTGCGCTACCGTAAGAGCGTTGTGGCGTTCCTGGTGATCGGAGGTATCGCGGGAGCC